>JBBRJC010000452.1:0-4241 GCA_038220135.1 Bryobacterales bacterium
TATGTAGCATGCTTCTTTTTCGTTTCACAGGTCATGAAGCCGTCAACAATCACCATTCGCTCAGCTGTTGCAATTGTATTGGTCGCAATCGCCGCTTGGCTGTGCTGGCCTCAGGAAAAGTAGGAAAATGTACACGCCGACGACGTCGTGGCAAAAGTAACATGCCCTCTCCGACCTTGGGTTCATTACTTGGGAAAACGACACGCTCGTTTCTCGCATCTAAAATAACGATGGCAGTCAAAACCCAATTGGGTAGCTTAACTTAGTGCCTTTGAGGCCGTCTTGAAACGTGCCTAAGTTCCATAATTTCAATCTTCTTGGTTGCTTCTCGAACGCGGTAATAGACGATAATCGGGGAATGCAGAAGTTTTCGAATCCCACGTCGGTGAGACACAGCAACTCCAATTCGTGGAAAACTCTTGAGAACGTCAATATGATCAAGCAAAGCCTCACGGAATCTATCCGCTGCCTCGGCATTTTCATCGCGGATAAAATCGAGCAAATCCCTTAAATCTACTAACGAACCTTGAGTAAAGTCGATTCTGTAGCCCACTGCTTCATCCGATTACGGACTTCTTCCATGGACACTAACAGTCCCGCATCTGCCTCTTCTATGCGACAATCCAGTTTAGCGAGAGTTTCCTCGTCCTCTTCAAGAAAGATGGCTGACGGGTCCGACTCGAATTTCAAATCTATAGCTTCTGCCATATCCTCACAATATCTCGAACACCCACCCCAACGCAACAAAGCCCGGAGCATCGCTGCCCCGGGCTTCATCATAATCAAACTACAAACTTCAGCTACTCAGCGACGTCTTCCCCGCCCGTTCCGCCGATGTCAGTTACTTCGCTCAACCCACCCGTATATACCGGACGTGTATCTTCGTCGTAACCACCCAATCCGTCGGTGAGCAGAATTTCCGGCTCATCCACCACCGGCTCTTCCACAATATCCTCGCCCGCGATTTTCACGCTGCGATAATATTCCAGACCCGTGCCGGCAGGAATCAACCTGCCCATGATCACGTTTTCCTTGAGACCGCGCAAGTAGTCCACCTTGCCGTTGATTGCGGCTTCGGTCAACACACGTGTCGTCTCCTGGAAGCTGGCTGCGGAAATGAACGAATCAGTAGACAATGACGCCTTCGTGATACCCAACAGTACAGACTTACCGATGGCCGGTACGCCACCTGCATCCAGTACCCGGGCATTCTCCTGCTTGAACTTGAAGCGATCAACCACTTCTTCAGGCAGGAATTCAGAATCGCCAATATCTTCGATACGAACCCAACGCAACATCTGACGCGAGATCACTTCCAGGTGCTTATCGTTGATGTTCACGCCCTGCAGTCTGTACACTTCCTGAATTTCATTCACGAGGTACTTCTGCAATTCGCGCTCGCCCAAAACCGCCAGAATGTCATGCGGATTGCGCGGACCATCCATCAACGGATCGCCAGCCTTCACCCGCTCCCCATCCTGCACGTTGATGTGAACACCGCGCGGAATTGCGTATTCGCGCACCTGACCATCATCACCGTGTACTGCGATTTTGCGATAGCCCTTAGCCACTTCGCCGTGCTTAATAATGCCGTCGATTTCCGCGATCACAGCTGGATCACGCGGCTTACGGGCTTCAAACAATTCCACAACGCGAGGCAAACCGCCGGTGATGTCCTTGGTTTTGCTGGTTGCGCGAGGGATTTTTGCCACGACGTCGCCGGCGTGTACATCTTCCCCGTCTCGCACCATCAAGTGAGCGTGGGTCGGCATGAGGTAACGCTTCTCATCCGCCTTATGCCCGCCAGGAGGCCGCACCATAATCATCGGTTGACGCTTTTCTTCCACCGCATCAGCCACAACAAGTTGCGACATGCCAGTGATTTCGTCCACCTGATCGGTCAGCGTAATCCCTTCGATCAAATCCTTGAAGTGAATCGAACCGCTCACTTCGGTCAGGATCGAGAACGTGTAAGGATCCCATTCCAGCATCTTCTGGTTGGCCGCAACTGCTGCGCCTTCCTCAAACAAGATGCGCGCGCCGTACACCACTTGATAACGTTCGCGTTCGCGATTCTTATCGTCAACCACAGCCAGAATACCGTTGCGGTTCATGGCAATCAATTCGCCCTTAGCGTTACGCACAGTTTGAATGCCGATGAGGCGGACAAAACCGTTTGTTCGTGCTTCCTGCGTTGACTGTTCTGATGCCCGAGTCGCCGCGCCACCGATGTGGAACGTACGCATCGTCAACTGAGTACCAGGTTCACCGATCGACTGTGCGGCAATAACGCCGCAAGCTTCACCGCGCTCCACCAACCGGCCTGTTGCCAGGTTACGGCCATAGCAGAGTTGGCAAACACCGCGCTTTGATTCGCAAGTCAGCACCGAGCGAATCTTTACACGTTCGATACCAGCTGCTTGAATTGCCGCAGCCAGTTCCTCGGTGATTTCGTGATTCACTTTGACGATGATGTTGTTCTCAAAGTCGAGCTGATCTTCAAGCGCCACGCGGCCCACAATACGGTCGCGCAACGGTTCAATGATTTCGCCCGATTCGATGATCGGCTCAACGTAAATACCATCAGTTGTTCCGCAGTCGGTATCAGTTACGATAACGTCCTGCGCAACGTCCACCAGGCGACGGGTGAGGTAACCTGAATCGGCCGTTTTCAATGCTGTATCAGCCAAGCCCTTACGTGCACCGTGAGTTGAAATGAAGTACTGCAACACATTCAAACCTTCACGGAAGTTCGCGGTAATTGGCGTTTCGATAATTTCGCCCGACGGCTTTGCCATCAAACCGCGCATACCGGAGAGCTGACGAATCTGTTGTTTGGATCCGCGGGCGCCGGAGTCGGCCATGATGTAAATCGGGTTCAGGTAACGGCCCGTACGATCATCTTCTTCCATCACCTTGAACATCTCTTCCGAGACGCGGTCGGTAACTTTAGACCAGATTTCGATGATCTTGTTGTAGCGTTCGCGCTGGGTGATTGCGCCTTCCTGATACTGGTTCTGAACTTCGATAACTGCTTTCTCGGCGTCCTTAACCAGCGTGGCTTTCTGCTTTGGAACCACCATGTCATCAATACCGATGGAAATGCCGGCGCGGGTTGCATAGAGGAACCCAAGTGCCTTCACTTCATCCAGCATCTTGACGGTGACTTTCAAGCCGAATTGCAGGTAGCAATAATGAACCAATTGCGTAAGGCCCTTCTTCTTCAGAAGGCCATTGATGAACGGCATCTCATCGGGCAGCACATCGTTCAAAATAACGCGGCCGACACTGGTATCCATGTCTGCTTTGTCATATTGCACGGGCTCGGTGTGCATGATGTTCTGGCTGTCAAATGCTTTGGCCAGTTCAATCACGCGACCGGTGTGACGCAACTTGATGGGAGTCAGCGTTTCCACTTCACCCATTTCAAGAGCAATCAACACATCGTCGATCGATGCGAACTTCTTACCTTCACCCTTCGTACCGGGAACGCCCTTCGTTAGGTAGTACAAACCAAGCACCATGTCCTGCGAAGGAATGGCGATTGGCGCACCGTGCGCCGGAGACAGAATGTTGTTGGCCGACAGCATCAAGGTTGAAGCCTCGATTTGTGCTTCCGGCGAAAGCGGAATGTGGACGGCCATCTGATCGCCGTCGAAATCGGCGTTGAAGGCGGTACAAACCAGCGGATGCAACTTGATTGCCTTACCTTCGACAAGCACAGGCTGGAAGGCCTGAATGCCGAGGCGGTGCAACGTCGGTGCTCGGTTGAGCATAATCGGATGGTCACGAATGACTTCCTCAAGAATGTCCCAAACCACTGGATCCTGCTGTTCTACCAGTTCTTTGGCCTGCTTGATGGTCGTGCAATGTCCACGCTGTTCAAGGCGATGATAGATGAACGGCTTGAACAGTTCCAGAGCCATCTTCTTGGGAAGACCGCACTGATGCAACTTCAAGTCCGGACCAACCACAATTACCGAACGGCCAGAGTAATCAACACGCTTACCAAGCAAGTTCTGACGGAAACGGCCCTGCTTACCTTTGAGGGTATCGGAGAGCGATTTCAGCGGACGATTGTTGGCGCCACGAAGCACGCGGCCACGGCGGCCATTGTCAAATAATGCGTCGACAGCTTCCTGCAGCATACGCTTTTCGTTGCGGACGATCACGTCGGGTGCATGCAATTCCATCAGCTTTTTCAAGCGATTATTGCGGTTGATCACACGTCGATAGAGATC
>JBBRJC010000453.1:0-4239 GCA_038220135.1 Bryobacterales bacterium
AGCTTGCTGCCCACTTTCAGAAACGGCGTGCGCTCCTGCTTTTGTCCAAACGAAACTTTGATCAAGAAACGGCGATCTGCAGCCGTCGGAAGGATGTGCGTAACCTGACCAGCGTTCCAGGAAGGAGCTGCGGCACAGGCGAGCGCGGCCGTTGAGGCAAGACCGGAAATGAATTCTCTTCGATGCATATTAGCCGACAGCGATCAAGCTTTCTGTGGTGCGGAAACAGATGATGTTTTTCGTGATTGCCGGTGTGGCAAAGCACGGCTCGCCCATGTGATTTCTGGCCAACAACTCATACTTCGGCCCGGCCTTGAGGACATACACATCGCCGTCCAGCGAGGGACAAAATATCTTGCCATCGGCAGCAACCAAAGACGCGTATATCTGCGCTTCTTTGGAGATCCGCTCCTCATAAATCTTTTCGCCCGTTTTAGCGTTCAGGCAGCGGACCACGCCGTTGGTGTTGCCCAAATAAATATAATCGCCGTAAACAACGGGCGTGGAAATATAGGAACCACTCTGCGGGGTGAACCACACAATGCCTTCGTTCGATGTGGTTCCTTCCTTGATCGAAATATCGCCGCGCGCTTCAGGACGGACCGCGAAAACCGGGGCCTTTCCACCATGCGCATTCGTCAAATAGATCAAGCCATTGGCTGCGAATGGGGTGGGAATTGGATTGTCTCCACCTACGCTTAAGCGCCAAAGCTCTTTACCGGTTTCCAGGTCGTAAGACATGCTGAAGGGCCAACCGTTAACCACCACTTGAACTGCAGTTTTGCCGGCGTGGATGAACGGCGTTCCCCAACTGCGCTCGCAGATTCCTTTGCGTGAAGCGCGCCACAACTCTTTCCCATCTTCCAGGCTGAGCACAGCGACAAACGGATTTGCCGGATCGTCACACACAATGGCTATGCGGTTTTGGTGAATCGCGGGTGAACTGCCATAGCCCCAACCGATGCCGTATTTGCTGATGTTGATTACACCCAGATCGCGAGTCCAAAGAAGCTTACCGTTGAGGTCGAAACAGAACATGCCTTCGGAACCAAAGAAGGCTACAAGGCGCTTGCCGTCGGTTGCCAGGGTGGTGTTAGCGTGGGTTGCTTTTTCGTGACGCGTGGCGCGAGGCTTCGCCATACGCGCTGTTTTTTGCCACACCACTTTACCGGTGCGCGAATCAAAGCACAGCACCACCCAACTCTGTTCGTCGTCATCATTGGCGGCTGTTGGCTCACCACCAACGGCAAGTTTCAATGGCGCTTTGCCCGGCGCTTTTCGAACAGCGGTGCAGACATAAATGCGGTCGTCAATCACGATTGGAGAGGAGTGCCCGAGGCCCGGAATGGGAGTGCGCCACTTGATGCCCGCCACCTTTCCTTCTGCCGAATCGGCATTCCATGTTGTGGGAATGTTGTGGCCATCGGAGACGCCATTGCCGCCGGGGCCTCTGAATGCGGGCCAAGTTGGATTTGTTTCAGCCCGCAATACTGATAACGATCCAACTGCTGATAATCCAAAGACAACGTTGCGTCTGCTGATGCTCATTGGCGTCCTCGATGATTAAGGTTGTAGTATATACTTTTGGAACTGCCCAAAAGCGGCGGAGTCAGCCTTTTTTAACCAAAAAGAGACCGGATGCTTCGACTAATTTCGTTATCGTTGATTTTAACTCATATTGTTCTCTCACAAACCGGGCCAACCGCACGAGCCTTCAATCGGGTTTTGCTACTGGAATCCAGAGGTGAAACCTCTGCCAGCGTGAGCATTGGCGACATTGATGGCAATGGCACTTTGGACATCGTTCTTGCAAAAGGCCGCCACTGGCCACTGAAAGATCTGATTTTTCGCAACAACGGCAAGGGTCACTTTACGACAGAAAATCTGTCGGAGGAGGCGGATCGCACCTACACTGCGGCGCTTGCCGACTTGGATGGGGATGGAGATCTGGACCTGGTTGTGAGTAACGACCGGCCAGATAAAAAGCTAATTTATCTTAACGACGGCAAGGGGCATTTCAAGGTCTCTGGAACGTTCGGGGATCCGGCATGGTCCACGCGGTACGTTACTGTTGCCGACCTCAATGGTGACGGCAGGCCGGACATTATCGTCGCCAATCGAAGCTCAAACCCGCAGAATCTGCGGAATAGTTTTGTGTGTCTGAACGACGGCAAGGGCGCATTTCCCAAGTGCAATCCACTGCCCACGCAATCGGCCACAATCATTGTTGCGGCTGATCTGGATGGCGACGGAAAAATCGACCTTTTTGTGCCGCATCGCGACGGGGGCCAAGGCCTGATTTTCTGGAATGATGGCAGCGGATTATTTGCTGGAAAACCCTCGGCGTTTGGTCCGGAGCATGCTTCGATGCGCGCGGCAGTTGCAGCGGACATCAATGGCGATGGCCGTATAGACCTGATTGTTGGCGATGAGCAGGCGGGCATGTTCGTGTTTTTGAGTACGGGCAAACGCAGTTTTGCCGAGGGCATTTCGATTGGTGGCAAGACGTCACCATATTCGATTGGTGTGGCGGATATGGATCGCGATGGAAAGCTGGATATTTTGGTGGGCAATTACCAGGCACCGGGATCTGTGTTCTTCAACCGGGGATCGGCCAAGCAGTTGAAGTTTGAGGAAATACATTGGGGCGACGGGGCTGGCGTTGTTTATGGCTTGGCCGTGGCGGATTTGGATGGCGATGGTTGGCCGGATATTGCAGCCGCCCGGTCCGATGCACCGAATGGAGTTTGGTTCAACGGACCAGGGGCTGTGAAGTGAGGCTGGGGCTTTAGGCTTGACCGGGCATGGCGGCTGCGCGTTTCTTGGTCAACCATTGTTCAATAACGCGAATCTGTTGCTCTACTGCGGAACGGTCACGAGCTTCTGGCTCCAGGTGCAGGTACTGTTCCAGATCAATCTTTGCTTCTTCGAATTTCCGTAGTTCGATGTTCACAACGCCGCGCTGGAGGAAGCAATCAGCCGGGTGCGGCTTGGGTTCCATCAGCAGAGTCAGCACTTCGGCAGCTTTGGCATGATCCCGATTGCGCAGGTAGATGGCACGCAGGTTGTTTAGCATGCGAACCAGAATCTGAGTGGAATTGACTGGTTCCAGATAGGCTGTGTCATTGACTGGCGAGTTGACGATAGAAGTGGCTAGTTCAAAGCATTCCCTTTCGTCAACAATGCGGCCCCCGTGGAAGACGTCGATGTATGCTTCAAGCTTGCCGTCGTCGTACTTCACCAGGAAGTGACCGGGGAGGCCGATGCCGTAAACGGGGCGAGCCAGGCGGCGGCAAATTTCCATATAGACAACGGAAAGGGAAATAGGGATGCCGACGCGCGAAGTCACCACTTCGTTCAGGCAACTATTGCGAGGATTATAGTAATCTTCCTGATTCCCACAAAAGCCGAGCTCATCGAACAAATAGGCGCTGGCGATTTCGATAAATTCTTCACCACTGCAATTTGGGCGCAGACGTTCCGACAATTCTACGGCGTAGGAATCAAGGATTTCGATAAATGGACCGGGGGTAATTTCCGGGTATTCAACGGTAGCCAATTCCAGCGCGGCGACATCAAGCGTTACATCAGCACGTTTATTAGACAGCAGATCGATCAAAGACTGCATTGTGGGTAGAATATCATTTTGCGGAGCAAAAGTCGGTACTACTCCGTACCTTTTCGGTCCACGCCATCGGGTCCAGTGGTTTGGGCTGGTTTGTGAGCGACGCGGATCTCAGGAATACTTGCAGGAAATTGAAGCCATCGAGGAACACGCCACTATTTCGCATCCCCCCGCAAATAGTTGTCATTCCCCGTTCGCCAATCTTCGCGAACCGGTGAAAAGACGTCGAAAACGGTCGAATCTTCGAGCACGAAGACCCGATGCGGAAGATGCGGCACGATTTCCATTACCTGACCTGCTTCCACCGTAAATTGATGGCCGCCTTCAAATTCAAACAACAGCCTGCCCGTAAGCACGATCGACAATTGTTCGTTCAAATGGCTGTGCCAAGGTACTTCGCCGCCCTTGAGTAATGTCAGGTTGGCAACCGTCATATGGGTGCCGTGAATCACCCTACGGGCGAAAGTAGGATTCATTTGTTCTAGAGGAATTTGCTGCCAGTCGTGGAGCTTCATTAGCCTCGCATTGTATCATTTGAGTACGAGGTCGCTCGTCCAACGCGACTTAAATCAGTTGCGAAGGAAGGATTTGATAAATGAAAGGTATTGTACTGG
>JBBRJC010000454.1:0-4230 GCA_038220135.1 Bryobacterales bacterium
GTCAATAAAGCGGTTGAGTGGCTCGGCAAGTTGTATCCATTCGGCAGGGGTCGGTTCCACTCCTTCCGAGAGACGGAGACCGACGAAATAACGCTCTTCGGCCGGGATCGCTAGAGTGGATTCTGATTCCGGTTTGGCACCGCCTTCGATCTTTGCTGTATATTCGACGGCGGATTCCACGTTTTGCCAGCGGCGGCCTTGATCCAGCGAATGGGCATCGGCACCGAAGCCAATGTAGGGATCCAACCGCCAGTATTTCAAATTGTGCTGCGATTGGGAGCCGGGCCGGGCGAAGTTGGAAATCTCATAACGGGGAATGCCAATCGCGGCCAGCCGCTGGGTGGCGTATTCGTAGAAATCGGTGATGGCCTCGTCTGTTGGAATATTGCCGGCGCCGTAGCGGTTGCCGCCCTGCAGAATTTCAAGGCCCAGCCGGCTATCTTCATCCACTTCCAGCATGTAAATGGAAACGTGCGGCGTGCCTAGTTTTTCAACCCAGTCAAGAGAGGTGCGCCAACTTTCGGTGTTTTGGCCAGCAAGGCCCGCAATGAGGTCGATGTTGATTTCTTCGATCCCGGCCCAGCGGAGGGCGGCGATATCGGCGGCTACAATTTCCGCAGTGTGTTTGCGACCGGTGCGGGCGATTTCGTTTTGCACGAAGCTTTGCACTCCGAGGCTGACCCGACCGATGCCGGCATTGCACCAGCCTTCAATTTGAGCAGGCGAAAAGGATCCTGGTGCTGCTTCCATGGTGGCTTCGCGCCAGGGGCGTCCGGGGATTTTGGAAATCAGACTGAGCAGATCAGCGGGTTCCATCATGCTTGGGGTGCCGCCGCCGAGGTAGACAGTATCGGGCGTCCAGTGCCATTGGTGGTTGGTGATTTCCGTTTCCATTGCGGCAAGATAGCGAGGCGTCAATTCGCGAGGAAACACACCGGAAGCGAAGTTGCAGTAGGTACACTTCTGCGCACAAAAGGGATAGGAAATGTAGACGCCTGCCACGGTACGGCTCCGGGGTTAGAGCTCGACCTCTTCGCCAAGGTGCTGGCTGATGTGAGAGGCGATTAGTTGCTTGAGCGTTTGGCCGGAGTCTGCCAACACGAAGGCTGCTCGATCTGGAACCCAGTCGAGCTTGAAGCTTCGCAAGTGGGCAGAGACCCAGATCTGCTTGACGGGGGAATTGGGACTGACGACGAACTTGGCTGGGGGCTCTTCCATTTCGATGGTTAGGGCGCCGTTGTTCATGTCGGCCTCAAAGGGATAATTTTCTGCGGCGTCGTTCAGAGCATTGGACAGATCTGACACGGCGTGGTCGCAAATTGATTGAAATTGTTGCTCGTCGAGCATGTTTGCCTACTAGTTTACAACTCGCGCGAGGGGGAACGGGCGTTATAATTGAACAATACAATTCTGTTAACTAGGGTCTTTGAGGAACACGCGCAAAACGGAACTCCGGCGGCAAGAAGCTTTCGCGGTCCTTCAATGTTGGTGGCCTGCCGCCGGGCCCTTTGCGCTTCTAAGGAGTTTGGGATGGGAAAACATTTATCAATTTTTGCTGCAGCTATAGTTTTGGTTGCGGCAGGTGCGTATGGACAACAGGCAGCCAGGGTAACTGGATCGGTAGTCGATGCGTCGGGCGCATCAGTGCCAGGTGCAACGGTGAGCCTGCAATTACCTGGTAGCGGAGCAAGCGTTTATTCAACAACCAGCACGTCTGTTGGTGACTATACAATTTTGACTGTGAGCCCGGGAACTTACGATTTGGCGGTGGATGCGAAAGGGTTTTTGAAAACGCTTCTTAAAGGTCTGAAAGTGGATGCGAGCAGGACCTTAGATGTGCCTGCGATTAAGCTTGATTTGGCCGGTGTATCGCAGACGGTTGAGATCTCCGAGGCCACAGCAACGGTGGAAACGTCGAACGCCGAGATCTCGACAACCATTGCGCGCTCGCAAATTCAGAATTTGCCAGTTTTGAACCGCAGCCCATTGGGCTTCCTGCAAACGCAAGCTGGGATTAACAACGCACGTGGTAACACAACTGTGAACGGCATGCGCCCAACTTTTGTGAACGTGACCTTGGATGGTATCAATATTCAGGACAATTTCCTTCGCACAAATGACGTCGATTTCTTGCCCAACCTGCTTTTGTTGGATCAAGTTGCTGAAGTCACCGTAACAACATCGAATGCAAGTGCTGCGGCAATGGGTGGAGCAGCCCAAGTTCAGTTCGTGACTCCCTCTGGAACAAACGATTTTCACGGTGGTGCTGTTTGGGTCAATCGCAATAGCTATTTTGCTGCTAACACCTGGTTTAACAATCAGGCGGGTGTAAAGAATCCATTCCTTAACCAGAATCAGCTTGGTGGAAATTTGGGTGGCCGCATTATCAAGAACAAACTGTTCTTTTACACCAACTATGAAGCATTCCGCCTGCGACAGCAGTCGAGTCAGACTGCAACAGTGTTGACCCCAGATGCACGAACGGGGGTTTACACGTATCGCAACACTGGAGGCGCCGTACAAAAGGTGAATGTTCTACAGGCGGCAGGCATTCAAATGGACCCTTCAATTGCTTCGTTGCTGCAAAAGGTTTCGACAACAAACAATACTTTTACTGTTGGCGATTCTACTGCGGCGTTTATTCGTAACACGGCCGGGTATCAGTTTTTGAAACGGAACAACCGGACCCGAGACAACGTTTTGGTAAAGGCCGATTATCTACCGTCGACCAAGCACAACTTTATAGTGAGTCATAATTGGAACCGCGACATTCTGGATCGTCCTGACCAAGACTCAACATACAATTTGATCCCGTCTGTGGCAAACGACGAAGCGGTGCGCTTCCTATCGTCGGCATGGCGATGGAACCCAAGTCCAACACTGACGAATGAGCTTCGGTTTGGCTTCAATTTGGCACCCGCAATTTTCCTGGCATCGCATGAGATTCCGAAGTACTTCGTCACTGGCATGAATTTCACAAATCCAATTAACACGTTCCGTACGCAAGGCCGTAACACCGATACCTTCAGCATGTCTGATAATGCGAATTGGGTACGTGGGAGGCATACCGTTTCGTTTGGATTTCAAATGCAGAAGGCTCGAGTTGAGACTTACAATGATTCCGCGATTACACCGACGTATGGACTGGGAATCGGCGCAGGAAACACTGGTCTGACTGCGACTCAATTGCCAGGGATTAGCGCAAGCGATCTCACCACAGCCAACAATATGCTGGCTACCCTCGGCGGATACATTACCTCCTATGGACAGACTTTCAATGTGAAGGGCAGGACTTCGGGTTATGTGGACAACTACACGAACCTGCGTCACTATAAGTCGGACAATTACGCTTTATATGTGCAGGACGCCTGGAAACTAAACCGGCGGTTAACTTTTAATGCGGGTCTTCGCTGGGATTACTATATCCCAGTTGATGAACGGGACTCATTGGCTTTGTTTCCGGTTCTTCAAGGAGGCAATGCAATTTCAACGGTGTTGAATCCGAATGGTGTCATTGACTTTGCCGGATCTGCAGTTGGCCGCCCCTGGTACAAGTCAGACAAAAATAACTTCGCTCCAAATTTTGGTTTGGCTTGGGATCCGACCGGTAAGGGAGTTTGGTCTGTTCGATCAGGATACTCTATATTTTTCGTCAATGACAACTTCATTCGCTCTAGTGACAACAGCCAATCAAACAATTCTGGCCTGCAAACGGCTGTGAGCCGAAGCGGCCTGAGTGGCCGATTAATGACTGGTGTGCCGGCGGTTCCAACTCCTGTATTTAAGGTGCCACGAACTTTCGCAGATAACTATGCGTTGAATAGCCAAAACGCGCAGGCCATGCCTGATCCGGGCCTTGTGACTCCATACGTTCAACAGTGGAATTTGAGCGTGCAACGGGCGATCAAGGGAACGGTGGTTGAAGTTCGTTATGTGGGCAATCACGGTACGAAGTCGATTCGCGGCTTCGACTACAACCAGGTGATCATCAAAGACATATTACCGGACTTCCTGAAAGCCCAAAACAATGGGCTCTTGGCTCAAAAAAGTGGAGGAGCGTTTAACCCCGTCTATAATCCCAACATTGTTGGAAGTGTGCCGTTGCCGTTTTTCAATCAACTTGGCAGTGGCGGACTTTTGACCAATTCGGCAGTGGTAAGCAACATCCAAACCGGTCAAGTTGGGGAGCTGGGAAGCTTCTACCAGATCAATGCTTTGAACGGTTCGTAC
>JBBRJC010000455.1:0-4210 GCA_038220135.1 Bryobacterales bacterium
AATTCGATGAAACTCTGGGCCATGCGCAAAGCCGGCCTGATTCCCGAATACGGTTTCGACATTGATATTCACGCCGAAGTTTTCGAAGCTTGCGCCTACCATCATTGGGGCTTGTTTGAAAACGAAGTACATGCCTTGGCGACGCTCATCCTTGGCGGCGGCGTCCCTAAGAATTACAACCTGCAACCTGAGCCTGCACTGGGCCAAGTGCTCGGCCTGCCCAACGTGCGCGGCTACGAATTCGACGTGCAAATTGTCACCGCCCCCATCACCGACGGATCACTCAGTTCCTGTCCGCCGGCCGAGGCTGTGACCTGGGGCAAAGTTGATAAGGATACCTATCTGCAGTCCACGGAAAGCATGCAGGCAGACTATTCCATGCTGATGCCGTTTCTGGTAAAAGCACTGCTCGACAACCGCAAGCAGTACGCCAAACGCGCTGCCGAAATTGGCGAAGAGGCGCTTTTTGCCGAAGACCCAAAAGCCCGTGGCTACCTGCGGCCAAGTGCGCCCTACCGGCTTTACGAACAACGCGAGCGCCTCTGCGAAACATTAACGGCTGCGGTGAAAGACAACAAGGAGTGGCTGCTCGATTCGCTGCATTACCAACGCGCGTAATTTAGGGCTGCTGAAGGATTACCTTCGTCTTGTCGATTTCGATTTTCTTGCGGTCCATTGTGTCAACCTTCACAGGGCCCAATTCGATCTTGGCGACACACGCAGGTGTAATGTCAGCAAGCGGAAGCGGCTGAGCATCGCTCCCATCCTTTTCTTTTGCCAAGCTGTGGTAAATCTGGATAGCGTAGCATTTAGTGCGAAGCGGTATCGCGTTATTGCTGCCAACTTTGATCCAACCTAGACGATAGTCACTCGCTGTAGATTTGGATTGGGCAAAATGGTAATCTCCTGCAGCAGCTTCTGCCTGGAACATCGATTTGTTGTTCGTTACCTGATCAACCAGTTCCCATTTGCGATCAGTGGCGGAAGCACCAGGTTTTGTGTGTTTCAACTCCAACCGATGAGGGGTAGTTGCTGGGACCACATTGAATTGTGCTCCTGATTTCTGCTCTACCCACATCCGGACAGATTCCAGATCGTTAAGCTTAAGCCTAAGGGTGTTCATAGTAACTTTCGTGCGTAATACGTCTGCCGACCATGTATTGATTTCAACCGTGTGCTCCCCCGGACATCCGTGTCGGGTCAACTGCGCAGAAGCTGCATCGGTTTTGTATCCAAAGTTCACGCGAACCGAACCATCCTGAATGATGATGGGCGCATCGTGGTTATCCAGTGGATTTTGGCCACCATTGCCCCCTGCACCGAGCGCCTTAACACCTTTTCCGCTGGTGCCGCTTGGTGCAGTCACTTTCACGCTTGTGTGACTGTCCACAAGCTGTACCGTTTTTCCATCGCTGCCAAGTTGTGGACAAACATGCGCCAAAGCCGCAGTTGAAGCACTAACCGCAAGAACCACCAAAATTAAACTCTTCATTACTTCTCTCCTTCTCATTTCAATATTCGTGCCAGATCCGCCCGGCGTTTATAAACTTCAAATCCTTCCACACCAAACAACTTTTGCAACACCGGCTCCAACATCGCAGTAGATTGCCCGGATCTACGAAGCGCCCTATAGCGCAACTCCGGATTCACCTCGGCAACTTCCTGATCAATGCTGGTAAAAGCAGCCCGCGCACGCCTCGCATCACCAGCGGCAAGCAAGCCTTCCGCCACTAGCAACTCAACCTCCGCAGCAAGCTTCTTGCCACTTTGCTGAACCATCATCTCCACTTCGCGGCATTCCGCCGCCTGCCGGCCAGGCCCCGACCCAGCTGCACACAAAATCGCTTTGAAAATACGCAGCCGTGTATCAGACTTGCCCCCCGCAACCAGCAAGCCAGATCGAGCCTTTTCTGCGGCACCCTTCCGATCACCAATGCGCAACGCATTTCGGCTCGCTACAATGAACCACCTCGCCTGAAGCCCTGGATCAAACTTCGCCAATGCCGGCTGTACTTGTTGCAGCAGTTGTTCGGCCTCCACCATCATTCCCAGTTGAGACAAATGGTCCGCCTCGTTAAGCGCAGCGTACATTTCCTCCTGTTTCCTGCCCGCTTTTTGACGATCCTTACGGGCCGCCCGGTAATCAGTTAGCGCCTGTGGCAAATTCCCCTGACGCGTTGCAATGTCCGCTCTAGTCTCCAACCAAATGGCCGCCTGATTCACATCATCGCCCGCAGTTTTGTCATCGAGCTCCAACGATACCAACCTACTGGCCTCATCCAACTTGCCCTGCGCGATAAGCGCCTGACAAATAATCGACTGCCCCTGCGCGCGATTCCGGCGATACCCGGCAGAACGAAAAAACTCCACAGCGGGCCGGGCGTAGGCAAGTACAACATCCGGTTGCGACCTCCGCGTTGCAAGGCTGGCCAACGATAAAGAGGCCATTGCCTGCTTGCCCGGCAGTTTGAAACGCTTCGCCGTTTCCAGTGCCCGCATGAAATACTCTTCCGCTTCCTTCAATTGATATTGCGCGAAAAATGTATTTCCGAGGTCAACAAAAGCTGTAACAGCGATACTCTCCATGCCATTCTCTGAAGCCAGGCGCAAAGGCTCCTCCATTCGTTCCCTTGCCTCTGCAATTTTGCCCGCGAATATCGAAGCCGATGAAAGATGCGTCAAAGCCTGAACTTGCTGCGGCAGATTTCCGTTCGCCCGCGCCCGTTCGTATGCAAGACGAATGAATGGCTCACCTTCAGACCCACGATTGTTGTGAATCAAAATTCCACCGCGCGTCAATAACACTTCCGCTTCACCCTCATAGTCAGAGGTCGCCTTATAGGATTTCTCCGCCTGATCTAAATGTTTCAAAGCAGCATCAATCTTCTGCGACCGCCCGTCCAGAATTCCCAACCTCATATGCGCTGCCGCATTATCCGGGTTTAACGTGAGCGCTTTCTGGTAACTGCCCCGCGCCTCAGCAGCTTGCTCATTCCGTTCCTGTGATCTGCCTAAGTCAAACCAGGCCCCGGATTCGTTTGAAGATTCGGCAATCTGTTTGTAGCGTTTGCTTGCCAACTCCCGGTCTCTCAAAACAGCCGCCTGCGCCGCATCAATAGTTAGAAGCTCATCTTTTGACCATCGGTGAAGCCCCCGTTGTTCTGTCGCCCTAACCAGCGCTTCGTTCGCACGGTCAGAGTAATCCAGATCGATCCACGTCTCCGCCAATTTGGCGTATGCAGGCGCATACCCGGAATCCAACCGGGTGGCAAGTTCAAACAACTTGTTCGCACGGAAAGCCCCACCGTCACGAAACGCGGAAACCCCTTCGCTATACCGGCGCAGCGCCTCGGGATTTACCGTGTAACGTGCAAATAACCCCCAGGCCAGTACAGCAGCAATCGCAACCGCGCATCCAACTACGGCGATTGCAACTCGACGGCTTCGATGCCAAGCCCAGGGCTTCTGACGCCGGGAGACTGTTTCACCATGAAGGGCTCGCCAAACATCACGCACCGTAGCAAATCGATCCTGCGGATTCAGCGCAAGGCATCTTAATATGACCGAGTCCCAAATCTTGTCGAGGCCCGGCAAAAAGGAGCTAGGCGGACGTGCGGTATCTCGGGTTTTTTGAACAGCCAACGCCATCGGCGATGGACCGTCAAACGGCAATCTGCCAGCCAACATCTCAAACATCACTACACCCAAGGCATAAATGTCCGCTTCCGGGCCAGCCCGTTTTCCTTCAATCTGTTCCGGTGCCATGTAAGCTGGGGTACCGGCCGCGGCACTGGCTTGGGTCGATTTAGCATGAGCTGCATCATTTTGTGACAGTCCAAAATCGGTGATAACAGCCCGCACTTTCCCATCGCTCGCGGGCACCAGCATGATATTGCCGGGCTTCAAATCACGATGCATCACACCGGCAATGTGCGCGGCTTCAATTCCGTCAACAATCTGACGAATCAGATCCAGCGCACCATCCGGAGAAAACTTTCCTTCTCTGGACAGAAAGGCAGAAAGTGTTTCGCCCTCCAGCAATTCCATGGTGAAAAAGTCGGCCTCCAGACCTTCAGCCGTTGTGTACTGCCATATATCGTGAACCCGGCAAACGTTCGGATGAGACACTCTCCGCGCCAGTTGCAGTTCTTTCTTGAAACGGGCAAGTGTAACTTCACGAAAGGCAGTGTCCTGACGGACAACCTTCAGC
>JBBRJC010000456.1:0-4208 GCA_038220135.1 Bryobacterales bacterium
TGGGTCCTGTTTGTGAGAGCTTGGTGCCATGTGTAGTTCCTAAGATCAGCTTCGCATGGGGCACCTAATTTTTGGGGTTATTTGGGGGAGGTGGGGGATTCGGTTTTTAATGGAATGATGGGGTTAGGATTATTTTTGGGTTTGGTGACTGGGTTTTTTGAGGGCGGGGAAAATGACACCAGAGCATCTTCACGAAGGCTATCTACGCTTCATCGCCCTCTCCCCAGCTTCAGCCGGTCAATGATCATTGTTATGCTGGTGGCGGATTTGCGTGCGGAGCGGTCCTTCGCGGTAAGGATACTTCAAGAGTGTGGTATTGGAGTGGCGGAGGCCCGAACGTTTCAAAAGAACAGACCAATAAAACATTACAGATCACAAAGTGACTTTGGTTAGACCGCGCCAACACAACGTCCATATTTGGTGACACTCTTAGCCACTGGCTGGGAGCAATTTAGCCCGGCGATTCCTCTTGCCGTCCCCAATATGGTTGCACTTGATTCGCGAGCGGCAGCGACGCTACGGCCTTGCAGAGTGCAGGCAAGGAGGGTGAACAAATCAGCGGCGCGCAGCATGGTTCGCTGATAATATTACACTAGCGCGCCCTCAGCCTCTGGTTAACTGCCCACCTACAAGCTTACTGTCACCTTCATAAACGTTGCCGGAATTATAGTTCCACCATCGGTTGCTGTGTTCTGGCTGCGTGCTAATTCTTCCAACTGCGAAAGCAACTCCCGCACCTTCCCGTTCTTATCGGCTGCGTCAAAAGCATTCATCGTTGGCCCGTAGAAGCGGCGGAAGATATCGATGAAATGCTCCGGCCCCTCAGCTAATCGGAAAGTAAAGGCCGCCTTTTCCATTGAAATCTTTTCGCTAGGGACGCCGGCCTGAACAAATCGTTCGACGATATGGCTTTCCACGCCCCACAGCATGGGGCTAACAAACCCTTCCGGTGGCGGTGGCAAAACCGTTGAAGAGATCTTCAGCACTTGGGAAACGAAGGTTGGATCACCCGGAATCCAATTGCCCATCACAATGCGTCCACCCGGCTTGGTAACCCGCACCAACTCTTTGGCCACATCAAAAGGCTTCGGGGCAAACATTGCACCGAACATGGACACCGATAAATCGAAGCTCTGATCGGCAATCCCTTCCAGATTGCAGGCATCGCCTTCCTGAAAGCCAAGCTGCGTAAGTCCGGCTGCCACAGCCCGGCGGTTGCCTGCCTCGACCAGATTGTGCGCAATGTCGATTCCAACCACTTCTGCGCCCAACTGCGCCATGGGCAGCGCTGTTGTTCCGTCGCCGCAACCAAGGTCCAACACCCGTAATGGCGCACCAGTAAACAGAGTTTTGACAAACTCTTGGCCGGATTGGCGCATAAAAGCGGCGACCTGAGTAAAATCACCTTTTTCCCACAATGCTTTATTGGGATTCATTTTCTTTTTCCTTTGTTATGTTTTTTCTGGCTAGCTGCCGTTGCACAGATTTAATCATACGCGCGTTGGTTGATTTCTCCAATGTCTGGGAGTTACAGATTCTCGAATCTTTTCTGAGGCCGTTTTGTGCGTAACCCGTCACACCTTTGTACCGTAACATGCACAAATGGCATTTCGCTTGATTTGCAGTTTCATTGAGTGGGTCGGGAACTTTGATGCAAGGGGTCGCTTTGTGCTGTCCTTCGCGGCAAGGATACGGCCTTCTCGTACAATCTCGGTTAATAAGCTATGTGTTGTAGCGACTCGCGGGGAGCCGGCTGTTCCTGTTGCCGTCGCGTTTATGCTTGCATCTGATTCGCAAGCAGCAGCGACGCTACGGCCTGCATTTCCTGAATCTCTCCACTTCCAATCTTCCGCAAAACTTCGGCCCATGGCAGCCGCACCACTGCGGAAATTTCGTCGTCGATTTTGACCTCTCCAGTCATCGGCTTTACTGTTGCCAGCACGAAATGCGCATTCCCTTTCAACCAACCGGGACTGCAGTGGTTTTCGCCCATCACCTTGGCGTCGATCACTTGGTAGCCGGTCTCTTCGCGGCATTCTCTGGCTGCGGCTTCAAGCGGTGTTTCGCCATCGTCAATGTAGCCGGCTGGCGGGCTGAGGTAGAACTTGTCAGTCCCAGGACGGTACTCACTGATGAGAATTACGTCGCCCTCGAATTGTGCCACGATGACGACGAAAGCGCGCTTTTCTACCAGCCAGTAATCTTCGAGCACCTTGCCACTGGGAAGTTCAAACGCAGAGCGCTTCACGGTGATCCACTGGTTGTGAATCACTTCCTGTTCCGAAAGCTTTTTCCATTTCATTCCTGGGTCCTGAACTTCGGATGCAGTGCGTAGCGGAATCCATTTGCGGCCAGTTCCAATAGCTCTGCTTGGGAAAAGCCTAACTGTTCGGCCTTGGCGTACTCTTCGGAAATGTTGGTTTCGAAAATTGCCGGGTCGTCGGTGCATAGTACAATCGGCACGCCTGCTTCGGCGATGCGGCGAATGGGGTGGCTGGGCAGGGTGTCAACAGCTGCGGTGGCAACATTGCTGCTGATACAAATTTCCAGTGGAATGTTTTGGCGGCGCAGCTCTGCCAGTAGCTCTGGATCCTCTACGGCACGGATGCCGTGGCCGATTCGTTCTGCTCCAATTTTGAGCGCATCCCAGACCGATTGCGCGTTGGTTGTTTCTCCGGCGTGAGGCACCAGATGGAGCCCTGCCTTTTTGGCTAGCTCGAACGCGGGAACGTAATTGATGGCTCGTCCGCGCGATTCATCGCCACCCAAGCCGAAGCCAACCACGCCATCGTTAACACGCTCCACGGCGAGTTCAGCAACGCGCATGGCGTGCCCTAAATCGAAATGGCGAATGAAATCGAAGATCCAAAAACAGGGGATCCTGGATCGTTTTGCTTCGCGATTTACTGCTGTGTAAATTGCTGCCAAATCCTGTTTCTTCCACAGGATCACGCCGACCGACAGCGTCAGTTCGACGTAGCGGACGTTGTGGCGCTCCAGTGTTTCGAGAGCCCGGCGCGTGGCGAGGGCGTACTGTTCAGGGGTTTGCAGGAACTGGACGATCCACTTGTAGGCGTCCAGAAAGCCAATGAAATCGGCATGATCGTAGCGGTTTTCTACTTCTCTGATGGAGATGTGGGGATGCATCTCATGGATGGTTGCCGGTGAGATGGAACCTTCGAGGTGCATGTGCAGCTCGGCTTTTTTTAAGTTTCGGTGAAAGTCAGACACTTCTTGTCATAATAGACCCATGACGGCAGGCGCGAACATCCCACGTGAGCAGATTGATGCAATTGTCGGCGGATACCATGGTGATCCATTTTCGATTTTGGGGCCACATGCCCTTGGAAAAAGTGCAGGTTGGGAGGTTCGTGCGTTTCTTCCGCAGGCGATTTCGGCGAACGTAATTGTTGGTGATAAGACGGTAGAGATGAGTTCGCTGGAGGCGACGGGTTTTTTTGTTGCGTTGCTGGAAGGCGAGATGCAACCGTACGTTTTAGAAATTTTGGGGTCTGGCGGGGAGCCGATGCGGGTGGAAGATCCCTACCGCTTTCACGAATTATTTACCGATTTTGATTTGCATCTGCATGGTGAAGGGACGTTGTTGCATGCCTACGATTCTTTCGGGGCGCACCTGGAGACGCGCGAAGAAGTGAAGGGGACGCGCTTTGCGGTTTGGGCACCGAATGCGCATTACGTTAGTGTGGCCGGGTCGTTCAATGATTGGGATACGCGGCGTCATCCAATGCGGTTGCGCGAGGGGGGTGTGTGGGAGTTGTTTATTCCGGAATTGGGCGAAGGCGCGTTCTACAAATATTGTGTGAAGTCGAAGTTCAAGGGCTATCAGCAGTTGAAGGCTGATCCTTATGCGTTCGGCACGGAAGTACCTTCGCAGACCGGTTCCTGTGTGGTGGATTTGGATTCCTATGAGTGGCAGGACAGCGCGTGGATGGATGAACGGGCGAAGACGGATTTGCTGACTCAGCCGGTTTCTGTGTATGAAGTGCATGTGGAAAGTTGGTTGCGTGGGCCGGACAATAGTTGGATTACTTATCGCGATCTGGCCGAATCGCTGAGTGCCTATGTGAAGAAATTGGGCTTCACGCATGTGGAGTTTTTGCCGATTGCGGAGCATCCGTTTGCCGGTTCGTGGGGCTATCAGGTGACGGGCTTCTATGCGCCGACATCGCGCTTTGGATCGCCTCGGG
>JBBRJC010000457.1:0-4204 GCA_038220135.1 Bryobacterales bacterium
GCGGCACGCCATGCAGCGGCTTCCAACGTCGGATCGGGCTGATTCAACATCCGCGTGAACACCGCCTCGGCCCCGGGAACATCAAGCCGCCTTCCTGAAGCCAACTCCAGTCCTCGTGCTAGACCGGCAAATGCTGCCTGCGGATCCTTCAGTTTGCTGGTTGCAGCCAGCAGCTTTGCAATCTCCGCCGGCTGTTGACGAGTACCAATCACCGACGCCATCTGCTGCACAAATGCTGGAACTTGCCACCCCTGGCCGGACGCCATTAAGGTATCCAGAAACTGCCCCGGGTTGTTTGCAACCGAACTCATTATGGCGATACGGAACCAGTTGTCTGCCGCTTTGTCGTTGGCCATTTTCGCTAGCGCCTTCTGCGCCGCAGCCCCTGGCACTTCGCCCAGCGTAAACGCCAATTGCAACTGCACCCGCGGCTCGGCATCAGCCGTCATTTTCAGAACTGCCTGCTCCATCGCCGGTGCCACTTTCAGGAACGGCTCGCTCAATTGCAGTGCATGTTCACGCACGTACAAATTGGTATCCTTCATCGCCGTCACAACATGGCCAGCCTCCAAAGCCTTCAACCCTTCCAGCACGTAAAGTGCGTGCAACCGGGCCTGGGGAAAGCCACTTTTAGCGGCCAACTCCACCAATGCCGGCACAACCGTTTTGTCCTGCCGTTCCACCAGCAAACGCTGCGCCGTGTTGCGATGCCAGCCGTTGGTTTCCTCCAACAGCTTTACCAACTCAGCACCAGTGGCCGATCCCAGCTTTACATCAAGCGTCCGCTTCTTGCGCGGATTGTTGGGCACGATGCGATAGATTCGACCCTTGTCCATACCACTCCAAAAATCCATGTCCTTTTTGATCTCTTCCGGGATCGATTCAGGCGTTTCGATAAACTCGCGGTACATATCGGTGATATACAGCAATCCATCGGGCGAATTGGCGAAGTGGCAGGGGCGGAACCACACATCGGTGGAAGCCAGAAACTCCGTTTTATCCTTCGAACGTTTGGCTTTGAACGTTACGCCATCGGCCTCTAAAATATCGCGATGAACAAGGTTTGCGCTAACATCGCCGGTGAACAGATTGTTGGAATACTCCTCCGGAAACACGTCGCCTGTGTAGACCGTGCCACCGCTGGCCGCAGTGAAAAATCCCTCCAGATATTCCACGCGGTTCGGATTGGTTTCGGCATAGCGCTTTTGCCGCACATCGGTGCGGGAAACGCGCCATTGCTGCGGCTTGGTTAGCGGGAACATGGGTGAGGTGCCTTTGCCGTGTTCAGAAATATCGGTAGAGACCGCGCCCACTTCAAGCGTTGGTGCGCGGCCAAGATATTGCGCCGGCACCACCACATTGCGCACGTGAATCGTGTTTTGCGTGATGAAGCGGTTACCCCAATCATCCATCGAAAGGCCGAATTGTGCAGGCCCGGAAGATCGTTCGTATTGGCCGGTGTCCATGCGGAAACGGAAGTCGGCACCACGCAACAGCAGCGGTTCGCCGGGCTTGCCGGGCACTGTGACTTTGGCGTCGGCCCCGTTGTTTGCAGCGTAGATCCAGTTGTCGATGCCGTAGCGCAAATTCGTGATGCGCCCTTCAGGATTCACCATCGGCCAGCCGGTGAAAAGCACTTCGCGTTTATCGGCTTTGCCGTCACCATCTGTGTCTTTCAAGTAGATAATGTCCGGTGCAACGCCTACAATAAGACCACCCTTATAGGGCAGCATGCTGCTTACTTCTAAAAGCTTGTCGGCGTAGATCCAGCTCTTGTCTATCTTGCCATCGTGATCGGTATCTTCCAGAATCCGAATACGCGAAAGTGCCGGCTTGCCAGCGGGCGGATCGTCCGGATAATCGCTCATTTCAGCCACGTAAAGACGGCCGTTTTCATCCCACACCATTTCCACCGGGTCAACCACTTGCGGCTCATTGGCGAACAACTCCACCTTGAAATCCTCAGAGAGCCGCATGCTTTTTAAAGACTCTTCCGGCGTCATCGAGGCTTGATCGGGATGGGAAGATTTCTTAGAACATCCGCCAGTCAACAGCGCCACAAACAAAAGAGGAAGAATTCGGTTTTGCGATAGCATAGTAAGGTGCACGATCTATCATACTTTCGCGCTAACCTTGATGTCATTAAAGACCGTCTGGCCACTCGTGGCTTTTCCCTCGATGTTGACACTTTGCGTTCGCTAGACACCGCCCGTCGCGCTGCAATGACGGAAGCGGAAACGCTGCAGGCAGGCCGCAACGCTGCCAGCATGGAGATTGCCAAGCTGAAAAAAGCTGGCGAAGATACAGCCGCAAAACAAGTGGAATTGCGGGCTTCCGGCGAAAAAATCAATGAACTGAACAAGCAGGCCAGTGAACTGGACGACAATTACCGGGGCATCCTCGCAGGCATTCCCAATCTTCCGCATGAATCGGTTCCGGTGGGCAATGGTGCTGAAGATAACGTGGAGATCCACAAAATTGGCGAACCGCAAAAGTACGATTTTGAACCGCAGCCGCATTGGGATCTGGGGCCGGATCTGGGCATTCTGGATTTTGAGCGTGCCGTAAAAGTAACCGGTGCGCGGTTTGTTGTGTATCTGGGAATTGGAGCGCGCCTTGAACGCGCGCTGATCAATTTCATGTTGGACGTCCACACCCGCGAGCACGGCTATACCGAAGTGCTGCCCCCGTTCCTGGTCAATTCAGCAAGCCTATATGGCACCGGCCAGTTGCCCAAGTTTGCCGACGATCTGTTCCGCTGTGAAGGGACTGACCTGTGGCTGGCCCCAACGGCTGAAGTGCCGGTAACGAATTTGTTCCGCGATGAAACACTGGATGCCGACAATCTACCGATCAGCTTGTGCGCTTACACGCCATGCTTCCGCAGTGAAGCAGGCAGCCACGGCCGCGATGTGCGTGGGATCATTCGCCAGCATCAATTTCAGAAGGTGGAGTTGGTGAAGTTCGCGCGTGCGGACCAGAGCCATCGAGAACTCGAGAAGTTGACCGCAGACGCTGAAGATATTCTGCAGCGCCTGGAACTGCCATTCCGGCGTATGTTGCTTTGCACCAGAGACATGGGATTTTCTTCAGCCAAGACTTATGATCTGGAAGTGTGGTTGCCCGGGCAGAACGACTATAAAGAGATTTCTTCCTGTTCCAATTTTGAAGGATTTCAAGCCCGGCGTGCGGCGATCAAGGCCAAAGCTGGCAAGGGCAAGGCTGAAGTGGCACACACCCTCAACGGCAGCGGATTGGCAGTTGGGCGAACCTGGGTTGCGCTGGTTGAAAATCATCAGCAGAAAGATGGCAGCGTGAAGGTTCCCAAGGCTCTGCAGCCGTACTTGAATGCGGAAGTGATCACCAAGCAAGGCAAGTTGGGGTAGATTTCCGCGAAACACCATGTGGTATTTCATCACCTTTGCATGCTACGGCGCGCGTTTGCATGGCGATGAATCTGGTTCTGTAGATCGGAACCACAATCTTACTGGAGCCCGACTACTAGAGGCCGATCCCAAACGCATGTCGTTTGAAAAGGAAAATATGAATCAGCCACCTTTTCTGCTCGACCAGGGTAGCAGGCGGATCGTATTGCATGTATTACAGGATGTGTGTTTGCACCGAGGTTGGTGTCTGCTAGCTGCACATGTGCGCACGAATCATGTGCATGCGGTTGTGGAGGCTGAAGCACGGCCTGAGAAAATCATGAATGATTTCAAGTTATATGCGAGTCGCGAATTGAATCGCCTGGGACACGATGGCCCTGATCGAAAGCGCTGGGCGAGGCATGGAAGCACGCGATGGCTGTGGAAAGACCAGGATGTGCGAGACGTGATTCGTTATGTGACAACAGAGCAAGGAGAGGTGATGGCGGTCTACGTATCGGGAGAACTGTGAGGACTCTCCCTTCTTCACGGCGGCGAAGCATTCCGAGTGCAAGCAGCAAACCGCTTACTAACGTGCGCGGCTCGGTATAATTGGTTCGGTTGCGCTCTTGCGGCGAAGCACCCATCGCCATCGGTTCCGGCGTTGTATTTACATACCCGAACCACCGCTACCGAGCCGCGCACGTTAGTAAGCGGTTTGCCACAAACAACAAAAAGGCTTTTACAACCGGGAAGCATTCCGAGTGCAAGCAGCAAACCGCTTACTAACGTGCGCGGCTCGGTATAATTGGTTCGGTTGCGCTCTTGCGGCAAAGCGC
>JBBRJC010000458.1:0-4193 GCA_038220135.1 Bryobacterales bacterium
ACGGCGAGGTTGGCCGGCTCTTCCGCAAGTAGCGGGAGAAGGAGGTAAGGAAATAAAGGGTTTCAGCGCCCGGAGTTGAATCGTGTCGTGGGGAGGTTTGTTTACCTATGATAATTCGTCAACAATCTTCAAATAGATTTAACGTAGTCATGAAACAAAAGGTAGTTATCGGAATCTAACTTGCAGGAGGATCTTTTATGAGATTGTTTACTACACTACCCTTAATGGGATGTTTATTGATTCACACGGCCGTTGCCCAGGAATTTCCACGTGTTTCCTGGAACGTTGGCGGTGGATTGAGCACGCCTGTGGGCACAACTGGCCGAAACCTGGATAATGGTTGGAATATTAAGGGAGGCGTGGGCTACAACTTCACCTCAGTGTTCGGGGTGATTGGAGAGGCCAGATACAGTATGTTGGGAATCAGTTCAGGTACCTTAAGAGGGTTAGGCTTTCCCGGCGGTGACGTCAGCACGACTTCTTTCACCTTAAATCCCATCATTCACTTGACGGCGCAAAAGCCGGTGGATATATATCTGATCGGAGGCGCTGGGCTTTACCGTCGTAACCAGGAATTCACATCTCCTGGTATTCAGCCGGTGGTAAACTACAATCCGTTTTTCGGATTTTATTCTGTGAATGTCCCTGTAACGAACATTTTAACTTCTTACTCAGTAAATAAGCCAGGTGTTAATGGGGGGATTGGTTTGGCTCTTGGGACCAAGCACGGCAAGGTTTTTGCAGAATCCCGCTATCATCGGGTGATGATGCGGAACACGCATACTGACGTGTTAGACATCACCTTCGGATTCAGACGTTAATCCGTTATGCAGTGCCGGGCCGCGTCAAAATGAGGCCGCGTAATATCCTGGGCGGTAGGAAATTCGCAGGTCCGGCAACTGCTCGTTCGATGTGACCGTCACCTTCACGCGATGGTATTTGCCATCGCGCACTTCAGAAGATGGATAGTACCCCAATAAATACCGGCTGCGAAGTTCGTTTCCGATTTCTATACTAATTGCGGACAGATTCCTCAAATTGGCTCGCAGATGATTCCCTCCTGTGAGTGAAGCTAATTCGTCCAGGACAATTGGTCCAGAGATTTCTTCTTTTGTTGGCTTAGGCCGCTCGACTTCATCAAAAATGCCAACTGCATAAACTTGAATATCGCTTTCTGCAAGCAAACGCCGAATTTCCCGGATGTTCCTTCGGCTGTTATTGTCGCCGCCATCTGAGAACACGACGATGGCCTTGCGTGTATTCTTTGCACTTTTCATTTGCTTCAGCGCTACTTGAATGGCGTCAAACATCGCTGTCCGGCCAAACGGTTTGATCTTGGCAATGCGATTACTCAGGTCAGCGGAATTTGCCGTGAAGGGAACGGAGAGCTTTGGACGGTCTCCAAACTCAACAAGGAAATGCTCATCGGCATCATTTGCAGTTTTCAAAAATGCACTAACCGCGTCCACGCACTTATACATCTTATTGCGCATGCTTCCGCTGGAATCAAAGAGAACGCCTACGGAAATAGCAGTATCGTCCCTTGTGAAGGTCTTGATGGCGTGCTCTACACCCTGATCGAAAACATGGAAATTGTTTAATTCCAATTTTGTCAAAGGGCGGCCTATCATAGTGGTGACATGGACCGGCACCAGTACAAAGGGCACGTCGATGGTCAAAATGTGATGCGGGTCTGGAGTTGCTGTAGGTTTGGAGAGAGGTTGTGCACTGAGGCAGCAGCCGGCTATGAAGACTGAAGGGACGAAAATCTTAAGAAGGGACATAGGCTGAACCTCGCCTTGCAAGTGAGGGTCAGTATATCACGAGGAATGTTTGAGAATTGAAATGGGAAATCGTCACCAAGCCGCATGAATCTTACCACCGACTCGCCATTTTGGACGGTTAAAGACGGATTGATTTGCGTCTATCCTCCACTGCTCCAGTCCATCCGCTGCGATGCGCTCATTGTTGGCGGAGGCATTAGTGGTGCGCTATTGGCTCATGAACTGGTGAAACGCGGCGTTGACTGTGTGATGATTGACAGCCGCGACATCGGCTATGGAAGCACAAGCGCCAGTACCGCTTTGCTGCAATACGAAATTGACACGCCCCTTCATGAATTGAAACAAGAGGTGGGTGAAAAGGCGGCTGAGAGAGCTTACCTGCTTGGTGTTGGGGCTATTCATCAATTGAAGAAATTGGCGGGATCCACTTGCGGGTTCGCTAGTCGCCCCAGCCTTCAAATCGCCAGCCGTGCTTCACATATTGCTGGGCTCAAGAAAGAACTGGAAGCGCGACGCAAGATCGGATTGGATGTTTCCTGGATAGAGCAGTCAGGGTTAGAGCAAGATGGAATCAAGGCGGCTGGTGGATTGCGCTCCGTCGTTGCTGCAGAAGTTGACCCATACCGCTTGACGCATCGCCTCCTTCGTTTGTCTCACAGGCGTGGCTTGCAAGTTTTTGATCGAACAACTGCTTTGTCCTATCAGCAGACTCGCGGCGGGGTTACCGTAAAAACCGATAGGGGCGCCAGCATCCGCTGCGAGAGTGTGTTTTTCGCAACCGGGTATGAAACGCAACAGTTCCTTCCGCAGAAAATTGTGAAGTTAAAAAGCACCTATGCCTTCGTGTCCGAACCGATTGAGGATCTGTCCTGGTGGCGGGAGCGGGCTCTGATATGGGAAACGGGAACGCCGTATTTGTATATGCGCACTACATCAGACAATCGCGTATTGGTTGGCGGTGAGGACGACGGAGTTCTCAATGGGTATAAACGCGACCAACAGCTTTCCGCAAAAACTGCACGTTTAATGGGCAAATTTCAACGCCGCTTTCCGGGTAAAGAAATTGAACCGGCTTTCCAATGGGCGGGAGCTTTTGGGAGTACGAAAGACGGTCTTGCCTACATTGGCCCACACCCAGCCTTTCGGCACGGATACTTCGCGCTGGGATTTGGTGGCAATGGAATTACCTTCAGCCAAATTGCCGCGAAGCTGCTGGCGGATCTTTTTCTAGGACACGCCAACCCGGACGCCGAAATATTCTCTTTCGACCGCTGACGTTTCCGCACGGATATTTCGTGCTGGGATTTGGTGACAATGGAATCACCTTCAGCGAAATTGCCGCGAAGCTGCTGGTGGACCTTCACCTAGGACGCGCCAACTCGGACGCCGAAATATTCTCTTTCGACCGCTGACGTGTCCGCACGGATACTTCATGCTGGGATTTGGTGGCAATGGAATTACCTTCAGCCAAATTGCCGCGAAGCTGCTGGCGGATCTTTTTCTAGGACACTCCAACCGAGACGCCGAAATATTCTCCTCCGACCGCTGACGCCTTCGGCGCTCGCGAGAAATTACCCGGGTATGTTCACGAGAAACGGCCCACCAGCCCGGCGTGGCCGGGGATGATAACGTCTTGCCCACCTGCGCCTTACGGGCCAAGGGGCGCCTCCTGGGCTGGTCAACTCTAATTGAGCACAAGTGGTCAAGTTTTGGTGAGCGCCGACCGCTGACGCTATCGCTGGATTGGGGATTAGGCTTTTTCTACTGCAACTGTTGCATGCAAATTAGCCACCCCTGCCGTGTAGCGGGAATCGCCAACAGCGAAGGCCACAGCATCCTCCAGCCAATCGTGCCATACGCCATCGGCGTCGTGCGAAGCCGCGGTTAGCGTGTATTCTCTGGGGCAGAGGTTAGCGGCAAAGCGGAAGGTGATTTTGCATACTTCACCGGCGGCGCAATGACCCAGATTTACGCCCTCCAGTTCCGTGTTTGTGCCATACACTTCGAAGCCGATTCGCGTACGGATCATGATGCCGACAACCGGATTGTCAACTGCCGTTTGGAATTGTACAGTCACTCGCACCGCTGCCTGATCGCCACTGGTTAAGTGCATGGCTGGCGTACCTTGAGCATCGAGTACTTCGAGAGCTGTGATCTTTGCGCGCCCATCGCCACGGCGCAGTGAAGGGTGTAACTCCCCACTGGGGACTTCGGAACGTAACTGCTTTGCTGTTGCAGTTCGGTACTGCTGCAGCACTTCGTTTGAGTCGCCTTTTTTGATGAGCCGCCCTTGGCTGAACCACCAGATTTCGTCGGCAATTGCAGCCAGGAAATCGAGTTCGTGCGAGGCGATTAAAATTGTGGAACCGCTGCGGCGCTGCTGTTCCAATATGCCTAGTGCTTTCGCCC
>JBBRJC010000459.1:0-4188 GCA_038220135.1 Bryobacterales bacterium
GCATCAGCAACGGTCACAAGCTCCACAATACTAAGCGCAGCCGCAAGCTCAGCCCGTGCGCGTGCATCAAGGAGCGGAGCTGCAGTGGATTCCACAATCACAAGCAACGCACTATCACCAGCAATTTCGCCCAGACGGCGCACATGCGGCCCATACAACGGATCAAGCAATACAGCCACCACCTTCAACGATGGATGCGCAACGGCATAGTCAAGGAACGCCTCGACGGAGACAATTTTAGAACGAGTATCGAACATGAGCCTGTAGTCTATTGTCGCCCTTAATCAAGCCGCTTGTGAAATCGCATGGCACTCCCAACCAAAACAACAGTCCCAATTGCCAGCAAACTCAACAGCTGCGGAGCCAGTGCTTCGGGCCCCAGTCCCTTCAAGAAAATACCACGAAGAATCTCGATGAAATATCGCATTGGGTTGAGCATCGTCAACCATTGCACCGATTCCGGCATGTTGCGGATCGGGAAGGAAAACCCGCTCAACATGAACGCCGGAGTGAAGAAGAAGAACGAACTCATCAACGCTTGCTGCTGCGTTTGCGAGATGGTGCTTAAGAACAGACCCGATCCAAGCGTGGTCATCAGAAAGATAAGCGTGGCCAGGATCAGCGTAAAGATCGACCCACGAAACGGAAGATGGAATACCACCAGAGCCGCAGCGGTTACCAGCGACATCTGCACAAATCCGATCGCAACAAACGGCAGCGTTTTGCCCAGCATTAACTCAATCGGACGAATCGGAGTCACCATCAACTGCTCCATTGTGCCGATCTCCCGTTCCCGTACAATCGCCATCGCCGTCAACATGAGAGTCATCATCGTGATGATGTTCATAATCACACCGGGCACGAAATAGTTGCGGCTTCTTAGATCAGGATTAAACCAGACCCGCGGCACGGCAACGGCACTTTGAAACGGAATGGCAGCCCCGTGCTTTTCGGCGAACTGGCGAACCACTTGTCCGCAATATCCAGTAAGAATAGACGCATTATTGGAATTGCTGCCATCAACCAAAATCTGAACATTCACAGTATGACCTTTGTGCAGATTGCGCGCAAACCCGGGCAGAACATTTATCACAGCCTGCACATCACCATGATCCAACAGCTTTTGCGCGGCTTCATCGGTTTCCGGAAAAGCTCGCAAGTTGAATTGTCGCGACCCCTGAAACCCGGATAGCAGTTCGCGGCTCTCCGGTGTTTGATCTCGATCCATAAACGCAATCGGCGAATTTTCCAGATCCAAATTTACTGCAAAGCCAAACATGAACAACTGCATCAATGGCGGGACAAACAGGAAAACGCGCATGCGCGGTTCCCGAAACGTTTGCCGGAACTCTTTCCGGATAATCACCAAAACGCGCTCCCACATATTGTTACGCCACCTTCGTACGCAACTTGCGCACAGCCATTGTGAACACCACTGAAGAGTAGAGGAACAGCCACATCACCTCATACCACAGCACCCGAAAGCCTGTACCTTTCAGAAACACGCCCTCGAGAATCGACACATAATATCGCGCCGGCACAAAGGTGGAAATCACACGAATCGGTAGCGGCATGTTGTCGATGCTGTAGATAAAGCCGGACAACAGGAAGGCCGGAAGAAAGCTACTGAGCAGCCCAATTTGATAGGCGATCAGTTGCGACTTTGCCGCAGCGGAAATGAAGATGCCCCAGGACAGTGCACCAAACAAAAACACAAAACTTGTGAAGCCCAGAAAGAACAGATTTCCCTTCAGCGGCACATCAAACAAAAATACGCCGGCCAAAACCGCCATCACCGTATCGGCAACACCGATAAGAAAAAATGCAGCCAGCTTGCCCAACAGCAATTCCGCCGGACGAAGCGGCGTCGATAGTAGCTGCTCCATAGTCCCGTTTTCCCACTCACGCGCAATGGTTAACGACGTCAGCAGCGAAGCGATGATGGTCATGATTACGGCAATCAAGCCAGGCACGATAAAGTTGCGCGACTTCAAATCTTCGTTATATAGAATACGAACCTGTGCATCGGCAATCGGCTCCGCATGGGCGCCTGCGCGCTGGTTGGCCATGCCACGAATCTGTTCCACAGAGTATACCGAGGTCAACGAGTCCACATAGCCAAGGGCAATTGAGGCCGTATTGGAATCGCTTCCATCAAGCAGCACCTGAACCGGTGCCAGTTTGCCTGACGCCATTTTCTTTCCATAGTCCGGAGGAATTACAATGCCCAATACAATCTTGTTGCGATTGATGGCCGCTTCAATTTCCTGATAAGTAGCCTCAGAACTCTTCACATCAAAGTAGCTAGTCGCGCGGAACCGTTCCACCAGATCGCGGCTTGTCGCCGTACGATCCTGATCGTAAATCATCATCGGCAAATGGTTCACATCCAGCGACAAGGCATAGCCGAAAAGTCCGAGCATGATGAACGGCACCAGCAGCGCCATCGACAACGAGCGGGAATCACGGACAATATGCAGCAGCTCTTTACGGCCCACTGCACGCCCACGGCGAAGGTTCATTTTGCGCGCGCCTCCTGCCGTTCAATTTCCGTAATAAAAACTTCTTCCATGCTGTGAACACCCAACGCCTGCTTCAAGGCCCGCGGCGTATCCATGGCGATCATGCGGCCACCATACAACAACGCCGTACGATGGCAATACTCTGCCTCATCCATGTAGTGCGTGGTCACAAAAACAGTTTGCCCAGCTTCCGACAGATCGTAAATCAGGTCCCAAAACGTGCGGCGTGCTACTGGATCCACACCGCTGGTTGGCTCATCCAAAAACAGAATTGGCGGTTCGTGCAAAATCGCGCAACCTAGCGCCAGGCGCTGTTTCCAGCCACCGGCCAAGCGACCGGTAAGTTCGTCTCGCTTGCTCTCCAAACCCGCCATCTTCAGCGCGTACACCTTGCGTTCTTCACGGCGATCCCTGGGTACACCATAAATTCCACAAAAGAAATCGAGGTTCTCTTCCACCTTCAAATCTTCGTATAGTGAAAACTTTTGCGACATGTATCCAATCGACCGCTTCACTTGTTCGGACTGTTTACCGACATCGAAACCGCTAACCGTGGCTTGGCCTGAAGTGGGTGCAAGCAAGCCGCAAAGGATACGAATTGTGGTGGACTTCCCTGCCCCATTAGGTCCGAGAAATCCAAAGATTTCGCCCTTTGAAACACGCAGCGACACATTATCAACCGCGACGAAATCGTCGAAGCGCTTCACCAGATTTTCAATCACCACCACGCCTTCCTGATTCGGTAGAGCCTGATTAGACACTGGCATCCTCCCGCGTCACAACAGCCACAAACACATCTTCCAAATTGGGCAGAATCGGTTTGGCCGCCGCCCATTGGTTGACATCCACGCCAGGTGCAGTATAAACGTGCAACGTGGCCCCGGATGGCTTCACGCTCCAAACGCCTTCGTGTGTCTCCAGCATCTTGCGCGCCGCCCGCATATCATCAGGTTCCACTTCCCAGAAGCGACCAGGCATGGCGGCTTTCAGTTCAGCAGGCGTACCGCAGCGAATCATTTTTCCTTTATGCATCAGGCCCACACGATCACAGCGCTCTGCCTCTTCCAGATAGGCCGTCGAAACTATCAGCGACAAACCATCACGCACCAAGTCTTGCAAAATCGCCCAGAAATCGCGACGAGAAACCGGATCAACACCATTCGTCGGTTCATCCAACAAGAGCACCGTCGGCTTGTGCAGAAGCGTGCTCATCAATGCCAGCTTTTGTTTCATGCCACCAGAAAGCTTACCTGCCGGACGATTGCGAAACGGTTCCATACGCGTCATTGCCAACAACTTCAACTTCAGCGGTTCCAGTTCTGCCGAAGCAATGCCAAACAGATCAGCATAGAAATCCATGTTCTCTTCTACTGTCAGGTCCGCATACAACCCGAAACGCTGCGCCATGTAACCGATCGAATCGCGCAATTGATCAGGTTGTTTAACCGGGCTAAATCCATTCACCGTCACTTCGCCTTCATCGGGGTTAACCAATCCGCAGAGCATTCGCAACGTAGTAGTTTTGCCTGCACCATCGGGGCCAACCAAGCCGAATACTTCGCCTTTTGCCACAGTCAAGTTGAGCTTATCCACGGCAGTTACTTCGCCAAAGCGCTTGGTGACTGATCGAATTTCAATGGCGTCGGGCACGGTGGCTATTCTCCGC
>JBBRJC010000460.1:0-4185 GCA_038220135.1 Bryobacterales bacterium
AGGTGGAACGCAACGTGAAGGTACGAGTCGACGAAGGCCGCGAAATTCCTCTCGAATTGAAGCGCACCCAATTGCGTCTTCGCCAAGCTTCGCAGCGCGTCAAAATGCTTGAAGCCGAAGCCGCCAACGCTACCATCTCACTAGCCGCACTGCTGGGCATGGATGTGGGTGATCGAGTGCAGCCGCTGGAGGCCGAATTGCAGATGCCCTCCGCGCACCTGGAATCCGAAGAGTTGGCGGTTGATGCAGCCCTAAGCGCAAGTAAGGAAGTGAAGCGGCTGGAAATTGCGCTGCTCGCCAAAGGTTGGGAAGTAAAAGCAGGACAGGCCGCGAATCTGCCAAAAATCGACCTCGTTGCTCAATACGCCTTGCTCACCAAATACAACCGCTACGAAGATTTTTACCGTAGCTTTCAGCGCCACAACGGCCAACTCGGCATCTCCATTCAACTACCCGTTTTAACCGGCTCCGCTTCGCGCGCCATGGCATCGCAAGCCAGCGTAGAAATCAATCGTCTGCGCCTGCAAATGGCAACCATGCGCAATCGTATTTCACTCGACGTGCGACGCGCCTGGCAGGATGTGGACCGGGCCCAAACCACCACCGAACTTTCGCGGCTGGAACTGGATGTGCAGCGCGACGAAGTGACTCGAATACTTGCTCTGATTGCTGAAGGCCGGGCCACGCAAAAGCAATTGGAGGAGGCGCGCTATCTGGAAAACGAAAAGTGGGTTTCCATGTTCGATTCACGATATTCGCTGGAGCGTGCCCGTCTGGAACTGCTCCGTCAAACTGGCACGTTGCTCGCCCAGCTTCGCTAAGGAAATTTGCATGCGTCTATTGCTGATCGTTTCTTTTTGTCTAGTGGCGTCCTGCGCCCCACGGTTCAAAACCAAGCTGCCTGCTGCTGTTCCGCTGGCGCAGGGCAAAGTGGTCAAGCAATACACTATGCGCTATATCGAAACCAAGATAGGCACCGGCGCGTTGGCCGAGCCCGGTAAAATGTTTTCCGTCCACTATACCGGTTGGCTTCGTGACGGGACGAAGTTCGATTCCTCGCTCGATCGCAACGAACCCATCAGTTTTGAACAAGGCAAGCGACGTGTGATCCCCGGCTGGGACGCAGGTTTTGAAGGTATGCGAGTAGGTGGCAAGCGCCGCTTCTTCATTCCCTATCAATTGGCATATGGTGAAAAGGGCCGAAATAAAATCCCAGCCAAGGCCGAACTGATTTTCGATGTGGAATTGATGAAGGTTGCAGCGGCGCCTCCCGCTGTTGCACCATCAAAATAAATAGTTGGTCAGACCTCAGTCAATTAGCGCCTGATAGGCCAACCGCTTGAACTGATCACGTCCCGTCATATCTCCAGACGGCAGTATCTGCACAAGAAACACTCCCATCATGCGTTCTTTCGGATCAATCCAAAAACTGGTACCTGCCGCGCCACCCCAATAATATTCGCCTGCCGAACCCACCGTTGCGGCCTTACCTGGCCCAAGATTTACGGCAAAGGTCAGGCCAAATCCGAAACCTTCGGGCAGCAGTCCCGCCTTGCCCAGATTTCCCAAATGGTCGCTCCGCATCAGTTCCACACTCTTGCGCCCCAGCAGCCGTGCGCCATCGAATTGGCCGTCGTTAAGCAGCATCATCACAAAACGCGCGTAATCATCCATGGTCGAAACCAGTCCGGCGCCCCCTAGAAACAAAGTGGGCTTCTTCTTGAAACTCTCCTGGGGTGGAGCCGTGCTTCGTTCAATTCCGCCCCCTTTTTTTGGACTATACAAAGTGGCAAGGCGACTCCACTTGGCCTCCGGCACATAAAAAGCAGTATCTTTCATACCCAGCGGACGGAAGATCCGTTCTTCAAAGAACTGGTCGAGCGTTTTGCCTGAGGTTACCTCCACCAGCCGGCCCAGCACGTCATTTGAGTATCCATATCGGAATTTGGTTCCGGGGTGATCGTTCAACGGCTTGGTAGAAAGACGCCGGACGGCTTCCGCCAGATTGAAATCCACCTGTGGCGCGCCGCCCAGCATACCGATGCTCTGAAATGCGAATTCACCCTTCTCGTCTTTGGGGCCTGTATAGTCGAGCCCCGTCGTATGGCGGAATAAGTCCCGAACAGTGATCGGCCGATCGACAGGCACAATAGATACGATGCGCTTACCGTTAGCGTCGGTTGAATCCACCGATACGCGCATGGTCAAGAACTCTGGCATGTATTTCGATATTGGATCAGTGAGCGAGAACTTGCCTTCTTCGTAGAGCATCATTGCGGCAACTGCTGTTACGGCCTTGGTCATCGAGTACATGCGAACGATCGAGTCCGGCTTCAATTCCCCCCAATTCTCGCGGAACACGATTTTGCCATTTCGCACAATCAGGCCAGCAGCGCCGGCCACATCTCCCTTATCCACATGTTCACGCATGACTACGTTGATCTGGTTAAGGCGGCTTTTGGAGAAGCCGGCTTGCTCAGGCGACCCTGTTGCCAGTTCTCCCGCAAGCAGCATGCTGGCTGTGAAAACTACTGAAAATACGAAAGAAATGGTATATCGCATCCGGCGATTCTATCACACAAGGTATGAATTTCTCGCTCCTGTAGAACTTGCAAACCTGCCTGCCCATCCCCGCACACAAACTTTCTCTGCTAAAATCAGGGAAGATGATCGCTACTTTTCCGCTCGCATGCAATTACCATCCGCTTAGCTGAGCCGGCATCCATGTCCCTGCAACCCTACACACACATCTAATGCAACAACATGCATTTCCCGTATGAAAATCAGCGTACCTATCAGCAAGGGCGTTGAAACCCTGTTTGGTGTTCGCGACGAAACCATTCGTGTACTTGAACTTGGTCTGGGTATTTCCGCCACCCTCCACAACGGCTCCGTGCAAGTTGAGGGCGAGCGAACTGCTGTTGAACGGGCAGGCCGCATCTTGTGCGACTATTCCGAACTCGCCGCCGCAGGACATGTCTTTCAAAATGGCGATCTTCCCAGCTACTTTCGCGTGGTGACCGAAGATGCAGGCGTCACGCTGAAAGCACTTGTGGAAAGTGGCCGCCAGCGCAGCTTCGGCAAGAAGGTTCTCACCCCAAAGACCATCACCCAGCGCCGCTACCTTGAAGCGATTGAGCGGATGGATCTGGTATTCGGCTCTGGTCCTGCTGGTACGGGCAAAACCTATTTAGCCGTAGCCATGGCCGTCAACGCCTTGCTTGCGAAAAAGGTTTCGCGCATCATCCTTACCCGTCCAGCTGTTGAAGCGGGAGAACATCTGGGCTTTCTTCCGGGCACATTGCAGGAAAAAATCGACCCCTATTTGCGCCCACTTTACGATGCTCTGTTCGACATGCTTGACGTCGACAAAGTTGAAAAAATGTTGGAGCGCAACACCATTGAAATTGCCCCGCTCGCATTTATGCGTGGCCGCACTTTGAACGACAGTTTCGTCATTCTCGATGAGGCGCAAAACGCAACCTCGGAACAGATGAAAATGTTCCTCACCCGCCAGGGTTTCAATACCAAAGTTGTGGTAACCGGCGACTCGACTCAAATCGATTTGCCAAATGGAAGGAAGAGCGGTCTGTTGGAAGCGCTTGAGGTGTTGAAGGGTGTTGAGGGGATCGGTTTTATTACCTTTACAGACAAAGATGTGGTGCGCCACAGTTTGGTTCAGCGCATCGTGAAGGCTTACGAAAAGCATAGCGAAATGACTGGTGCCGGCCGTCAGTTAAGTCTCAAGCTGGCAGCTCCCGTGCCGCAACCACAGCCCGTTTCCAATCCCGAGGGTGAAGTTTAAGTTCCATGTCTAGCGGTGATAGTAAAGCATGTTTGTTGTTTCGAAATGCTCCTCGTGGGCTTGATCGCAAGTGGATTCGCGAGTATGCCAAACGCCTGTCCAGCACAGTTGCCCCCGGGTTTGGCTTCACGGTTCTCATTACAATTGACAAAGAATTGCAGCGCCTGAATTCCGAATTTCTTGGTAAAGATTATCCAACCGACGTGTTGTCGTTTCCCATTCATGGCGACCCCGCAGAGCTTGGTGAAATGGCAATTTCCGCACAGCGGGCGCGGCTGCAGGCCAAGGAATTCCGTCACACCGTGGAACAGGAAATTGCAGTGTTGATGCTGCACGGTTTGCTCCATTTGTTAGGAATGGATCACGAAACTGACGGTGGG
>JBBRJC010000461.1:0-4183 GCA_038220135.1 Bryobacterales bacterium
GGTTCCCAAGCCGTCAGCCGCCTCCGTTGCTGCTGTAAATAAATTTCTGGATGCAGAATTTGTACGGCAGGATCGGGCCATCCAACCAGATGCCGGACGCGTCACCGCAAGGCGCTTGAACAAAGCTGAATACAACAACACCATGCGCGATCTGCTCGGGGTCGATCTCAAGCCAGCAGACGCGTTCCCAGCCGACAACGCTGCATTCGGATTTGATAACATCAGCGACGCTCTCATCCTTTCGCCAGCGCTCCTGGAAAATTATATCGATGCGGCAGAGCGTGCAGTACGTACCGCAATGTTTGGCATACCGAAAATTAAACCTGCAGCCGTACACTATTCATCCCCCGTACGCATTAATGATGCCCGCGGGAAATCAGTTTTGCCGAAAGACCTATTCAACTACGATCTAACCGGGTTAAGCACACTGCATTCAATGCACGTCGTTCACCGCTTTCCCGTTGACGGCACTTATAACTTCCGCATCGTGCTCAATGGACATCGGCCGAATCAGTCGGAGCCTGCTCATCCAGCGTTTTGGATTGACGGCAAAATGATCAAAGAATTTGAATACGATGCCACCGATCTTGAAGGCCAAATTGTAGAATTACGCACCCCGGTTACCGCAGGCGATCATCTGCTATCGGCATCATATTTGCGCCCCTATCATGGCTTGCCTGTGAAGTATGGAGGGCCGGAACCTTCGAAGCGCCCGCCTGAGGCTTTGATCAATCCTCGCGGAAAGCTCAGCGAAAAAGATATCGAAACCCTTCGCAAATATGGAACGAAAATCAAGACCGATGGCACCGAAACACGCGTTGATAACCGCTTTGAATCGATCGATGTTGGTGGACCATTTGAGCAGGTAACGGCCGCTTCACCTCAAAGCCTGAGCAAGATTTTCATTTGTGGCCATGCCCCAGGCAAACACGTCGAAGCCTGCGCGCGAACCATCGTCACCAGCTTCGCAGGCAAGGCGTTTCGACGTCCCGTAACACCGGCTGAAGTGAATCAGTTCCTGGGCTATGTCACCTTGGCTCGCAAGCATGGCGATTCGCTCGAAGAAGGTATTGCCACGGCGCTTCAAGCAGTATTGGTTTCCCCGTCGTTTCTGTATCGTATGGAACGTGATCCAGCACCCCGCCCAGGCCGCAAGTCAGCACCCATTAGTGGCTTTGAATTGGCCTCGCGCCTTTCCTATTTTTTGTGGAGCAGCATGCCCGATGCGGAGTTGTTGCGCGTCGCAGGTCAGGGTGGTTTGCGTCAACCTGCTGTTCTAATCGCCCAGGTTAAACGCATGTTGCGCGATGCAAAGTCGCGTGCACTGGTGGAAGAGTTCGCCGGACAGTGGTTGCAGTTTAAGAACATTGATGTGGTGAAACCGGACTCCGAAAAATTCCCAATGTTCGATGATGGGCTGCGACTGGCCATGCGCCGCGAGACCGAACTATTTCTCGAAAATGTGATTCGCCAGGACGGCAGCGCACTTGAATTGCTGGATGCGAATTACACATTCCTCAACGAAAGGCTGGCACGGTTTTATGGTGTACCCGGCGTAACCGGGCCAGAGTTTCGCCGTGTAGATATGAGCAACACCGAGCGCGGCGGTGGCGTGCTGGCGCATGCCAGTGTGCTCACTGTTTCGTCCTACTCCACACGAACTTCGCCAGTGCTTCGCGGCAAATGGATTTTGGAAAATTTGTTAAACGCGCCCCCTCCGCCACCTCCGCCTTCGGTCCCACCTCTCGATGACAGCAAAGTCGGATCAACCGGAACATTGCGCCAACAAATGGAAGCGCATCGCAAAAATCCAGCCTGCGCTTCGTGCCATTCACAAATGGATCCGCTAGGGTTTGGCCTTGAAAATTTCAATGCAATTGGGGCGTGGCGAACGGAGGATGGAAAGTTCCCCGTTGATGCAACAGGCACCCTGCCCGATGGCCGGTCATTCCAGAAACCCGCAGAATTGAAAGCAATTTTGAAATCCAACCGCGAGGCTTTCCTAACAGGGCTCACCGAAAAATTGCTCACCTATGCCTTGGGCCGTGGCTTGGAACGGTACGACAAACCTGCGATGACGGCCATCGCGAAGAAAGCGACAGAGCAGGAGTTCAAGTTTTCCGCATTAATTCTAGCGATTGTGAACAGCCTGCCCTTCGAAGAACGACGAGTTAAAGAAACAGCAATTGCTACTCGCGCACCAGCCGAGTAACCGTTTCCATGTGATAGGTCTGCGGGAATAAATCGACGATGGTCATCGCCTCCACAGCATAACCACCGGCAGTCAGCGCAGCCAAATCGCGAGCCAGCGTTGGGGGATCACAGGAAATAATCGTCACCCGTTTCGCGCCGATTCGAATCAATTCCTTAGTCACCGGCTTGCCCAATCCAGCGCGCGGCGGATCAGCCAGAATGAAGTCAGGCTTGGCGTCTGCGGTTTCTAAAAACATTTCGGTTTGATTCCGAATCGTTTCCACACGACGGTGAGCCGTGGCCACATTCGCTTCCAAATCGGCATGCCCACTGCGGCTCATTTCAACGGCAGTCACATCGTGAAAGCGGCGTGAAAGCGGCAGTGTGAACAAACCAACACCAGCGTAAAGATCGAATGCAAGTTGACCTTCTGCCTTGCCCAATGCCGCATCCACTAACTGCGGAATCATAAAGCGGTTGATTTGAAAAAACGATTGATGGCTAACGCGGAACTTCTCACCAATGGCGCTATACACCAAAGGGCCAGACACAGCACCGTTGATCAGCTTCTCGCACCAGTCAAAAAATGGCCGCGCCACATGTTGATTCCCATGCGTCTTAAGAACGTTCAACTGCACTTCGCTTTCGTTGGAGAAAAACTCAATCGATTCCAAAAAGCGAGGAAAGCGACGGTCTTTCACAATGCCCCGCAGCGCGCACAAAGCCTCGTTGATTTTTGGCGAAGAGATCACGCATTCTTCCACATCCACAACGTTATGCGTGCCCGCTTCCAGAAATCCGATACGCCCGCGGTCAATATGAAACTGTGTGCGATTGCGGTATTCCCAAGGGTCGCCGCCAATGAAGCCGATGGTCGCAGGCGCTTCCACTTTACCCACGCGCGTTAGAACTTCGCGCAGCACGGTCTCTTTAATAGCACGTTGATTATCGTAGTGCGTGTGCTGATAATTACAGCCACCGCACAAAGTGAAGTACGGGCACTTCGGCTGAATGCGATCAATCGATGGCGTAAGAATACGCTCGATGGCCGCCTCGTCAAACTCCTTCCGGGCCTTCACCACTTTTACATCTACATCTTCACCAGCAAGCACATACGGGGTCATCACAACCTTGCCCTCATTGCGGGACAGGCCGGAGCCGCCGTAAACTAATTTTTCAATTATCACAATACCCATTGTCGCGCATATAACGCAGGTGCCCGTTCCACCCCTCGCGGTACACTGGTTTTTAGCCATGAAAGCGCGCGTTCTATCTGGGGTTCAACCCACCGGCAATTTGCACATCGGTAATTATCTCGGTGCTCTGAAGAATTGGGTAAAAATTCAGTACGACTACGAAAGCATTTTCTGCATCGTGGACATGCATGCAATCACCGTCTATCAGGACCCAACCGAGCTGCGTTCGAATATCCACCAACTAGCGGCCTTGTTTGTAGCCTGTGGCATTGATCCAAAGCACTCGTCCATCATCGCCCAATCGTCTATTCCCGGGCATGCTGAACTGGCCTGGATGTTCACTTGCGTCACCCCAATGAGCTGGCTGGAACGCATGACGCAGTTCAAAGCCAAGAGCGAAGCGCAGGAAGTGATTGGTGATGGATTGCTGCAATATCCAGTCTTAATGGCGGCGGATATTTTGCTGTATCAGGCGAAAATTGTGCCAGTGGGCGACGATCAACGGCAGCATTTGGAACTGACGCGCGATATCGCTCAACGCTTCAATTCCATGTACGGCGATACGTTCGTGATCCCCCAAACCAATCTCCCGGTTGTCGGCGCGCGTGTAATGGGCCTCGATGATCCAACGTCGAAGATGAGCAAATCTGCAACTGGAGCAGGCCACGCGATTGCGTTGCTCGATCCGCCAGCCACCATTCGGAAGAAAATCATGCGCGCCACAACCGATTCAAACCCGGCCGTGAGCTTTGAAACCAAAGGCCCTGGCGTTGAGAATTTATTGAACATTCATC
>JBBRJC010000462.1:0-4177 GCA_038220135.1 Bryobacterales bacterium
CCTACTTTTAATCTAAATTGTTCGTCGTGCAACATGTGCTTAATCCTTCCTTTTTATGGTTAAACGAAAACTATACGACAGCTTCTGGAGACCGGTCGTGCGGTAGTTCACCGGCCAACGCGCCGGCAAAAAGTTGGCCCAAACGGGCCAGCCCTTCGGCAATCCTGGCCGGTTCAAGGCCTGCAAAACTAAGACGAAAACTTCGACTATGATCCCGGTTCACGGCAAATGCGCGGCCCGGAAGATAGGAAACACGGGCGCGGCTGGCGTGCCTGGCAATATCACTTGCATCAAGTCCTGCAGGCAAGGTGACCCATAGGTTCATGCCTCCTTCGGGTCGAGTGAACTTGCTACCCGCCGGCAGATTGCGAGCGCATGCATCCAACACTGCTTCGAGCCGCACTGCACCGGTTCGCCGGATCCGATCGCGATGTTGCCGCATACGGCCACTTTCGGCAAACCGTAACAACACTGCTTGCGAAAGCTGATCGCTGTGCAGATCGCAGCTTTCCTTAATTTCGGCTAAGCGGTTAATGATCGCGCGGGAACCAAGAATCCAGCCGATTCGCAATCCGGGAAATGCAATTTTGGAGAAACTACCCAATTGAATTGTCGATCCCGTTGAATCCAGCAATTTGAGCGACGGCAACTCCGGGCCACTGTAGCGCAACTGCTCGTAAATGTTGTTTTCAACCAATTGCGCGCCAATCTCTCTTGCGGCATGAATTAGATTCTGGCGTGTTTCTAGAGTCATGGTTGAACCGGTTGGGTTCTGGAAATTTGGTGTGACTACGATGATTTTGACTTGGGCCGTCAAGGCAGAAAGGTCGATTGCACCGTCGCCGACGGCCAAGCCTAAAACACGACGGCCCGGCTTGGCAAATACGCTCTTCACGCCGGGATAGACCGGATCCTCCACAGCCGCAACTCCTTCGGAATAGGCGCGTTCCAGCAGGTCAAGAGCTTGTTGGCATCCATTTGTAATGAGGATTTCATCGTCACTACGCGCAGATCCAGTTTTGCGAGCTTCATTCAACAGAAAACGACGGAGTGGACCATAGCCGTAGGGTGATCCAAGCTGCAAAATTTGATGGATCTCTTTGGAATGCAGCACTTCATCGCAGCAGGTGCGGAAATCTTCGAGTGGAAACAACTCCTCGCCAGGCCGGGAAGTGGAAAAACTTATCAATTGGTCTGAAGGATTGGATGACTCGGATGGTATCTGAGATCCGCCAATTTTGGATTGGCTGGCTACAAAACTACCTCGCCCGACATGGCCTGAAACCAAGCCGTCTTCTTCAAGGAGGCTATAAGCGGCTGAAATGGTGGACCTATTGAGCCCCAGGTAGCCTGCTAAATCTCTGGTTGGTGGGAGTTTATCGCCGGGGATCATCTGCCCACCTGTTATGGCGGAACGAATATGATCGGCTAGCCGACGATAGACAGGGTGGTGCGACTCAGTTTCAAAGCTCGGCTTTGGAAAGGGAAGAGTCATTACTGAATTTGACTATACCATATTGGATGGCCGCTGCCTCATCCAATATGGCGAAAAAGGCAGCCAAAATCTAAAACTAAACCGTTGTCTTCTTGGAATCCTGGAAGATGCCAGGAAACAGGTTAAAATATTCGACGAAGCGCCGGTTCTTTTCAACAGGTGGCGCACCTTTTTTCTCGAACAGAATGTTCGCCAGTTTAGTGAACTGCCGGCCAAGATCGGAACTGGAATCAACATGCTTTCCAGCTGTTAAAGCTCTGCTTACGCTTTGGTAGTCGTTTGGCAAAGTGAGCAGCACCGGTATACCAAGCAGATCTTCAATCTGTTGAGGTTCAATTGCAGTCCGCTTTTGCGAGCGGTTCAGCAAAATGCGAACGCGATCTCCAAGATCGATGTTCTTCAAAAAGTTGAAGCGTTCTCGTGCCAGATGCAACGACGAAATTTCCGGGGTGCAAACCATGAAAATGTATTTCGATTCCTGCATGATTTCCAGGGAGTACTTTTCCATGTTGCCCGACAAATCAACGCAGACAACTTTGTACATGCGCCGGGCAAAATCCAGAAGATGGCGGACTTGGCTGGCTTCCAGCCGATATTGCGGGTTGAGTTTCCCGGAATGCAAAACATCCATCTGCCCAATTGTAGTTACCAATTGTGGCCATAAATTGTCGTCCATTTTGAACGAATTTTCGGCTGCATCGGTAATGGAGTACTCGTTTTCCAGCTTCAACATGAAACGGAGCATGCCGCTGTTTAGATCGAAGTCCATCAACAAAGTACGGGTATCGGGCATTTTTGCAGCCGCAACAGTCGTATTCAGCGCTACGGTTGAGGTTCCTACGCCTGGTTTAGATGGTAGAAACGAAAAGAGCAGATCGGAGGACAAATTGGGCAAGGGGCGCTTGGTTAGGCTTTCCTGAACCCGGCTCAAAGCCTCGTGAAGATCCGTGCGGCGAAACGGCATAGCCACAAATTCACGCACACCAACGCGCATCAGTTCCAGCAGCGCTTCCGGCTCGCAGATCCGGGCAATTGCCACAATCTGCATTCCCGGCATCGCCTGTTCAACTCCAACAATAACTTCCATTGCCTTATCGAGGCTGTCAACGCTCAAAAAGACCATTTCTGGTGCATGAGCGCGCAACGTCCGGACAAGCTCAATGGCCGACGGATACCGATCAATCGTTCGGACGACTCCGACGTGACCGATCTCGCCAAGCATGTCTTGCAACTGCTCGGATTGCTCCAGATCGGGACTGATAACGATGCTTCTAAGCATCAATAGTCTCCTTGTGCATTAGCGAACGTTCCCCTATTGAGGGCTGAGAATACAAACAGCTGTGGTTCAACTTATCTGACCCTCCTGTTTTACCCTACAAGTACAGATGCCATCGTCCAATGGGGAAAGACACTTAGACTGGCCCACAATTCAACCTGAGGGGAAATCTAATTGATCCGTTTCAGATCCGTTTCCCTTAGGCCGTGATCTTTACTACCCAACTAGTAGTTCTATCGGCTCTCGATCTGGACAACATTAGGGTATTCGCTTCTGACGTTACACTAGGGTAAGATTCCCATATGCCATCGAGTGAAGATTTTATTGAAGTTCTTTGCCCGTGTTGCCAGACGAAATTGAAAATCGATTTGGAAACACAAACCGTGCTGACTCACAAAGTGCCCGAGAAAGCACCTGTTATCCACGATTTAGCTGCTGAAGTGGCACGTATTAAGGGTGAGGGTAGCCGGCTGGAGCAAGCTTTCCAGAAATCTTTCGAGGCACACAAATCTCAAAGCACGGTACTCAATAAAAAATTTGATGAACTGCTAAAACAGGCGAAGGAATCCGGTGACGGGGCCCCGCCGCCTCGCGATTTCGATCTCTAGACCCAGTTTCAACCCTAACTAAACCAGGAGAGATGATGTTCCTTAAGAAACTTCTATTGCTAACATTGCTGGGTTTGTCCCTGGCTGCATGCGCAAGTGAACGCCACGTGGTATCGACACCCGTTCCTCCCGCGCCAACTCGAAACTGAATATTACCGTTTCCCGCCAAACGGATTGAAATCCGTGTTGTGGTCGAAGATGTCGACGCCCTCAGCTTTCTTCAAAGTGTTGACCACCAGGTAGGTGAGTGGGGTTGCCACAACTTCGTAGGCTACTTTGATTAAATAACCGTTCCACATCAGTTGAATCATCAAAGATGTTTCGATAGTGCCGCCGAAGGCGATCAACATTACCAGCACCGTATCTACGGCCTGTCCGACGGCCGTAGACGCGATAGTTCGCACCCACAGCCACTTGCCCTGCGTAATCAATTTCACCTTCGCCATCACGAATGAATTGGCAAACTCGCCGACCCAAAAGGCAACCAGGCTGGCAACCGCAAGCCGTGGCAGAAATCCAAGAATTCCGAAAATCTTGGCAAAGCATTCCTGATCACCCCAACCGGGCGCCGGAGGCAGGGCAACAATTAATGCTCCCAAACCTACCAGGAGTGCCTGTGCCATGAAACCAGTCCAGATAGCGCGGCGAGAACCGGCGTAACCGTAGACCTCTGTGAAGATGTCTCCGAAGATGTATGTGAGCGGGAAAAGCAGTTGCGCTCCGCTGAAGACAAATCCCCAGATCTGAGTTAATTTCGGGGCCACCAAATTCGAGATCAGAAGCGCAACCACAAAGCAG
>JBBRJC010000463.1:0-4172 GCA_038220135.1 Bryobacterales bacterium
GCTACCTGCCGGTCCATCTCCGACTCACTCTCTTTCAGCTCCCACATCACCCGCCCGCGATCGCTCATCACCCGGTTCTGGCTGAGCTTGAACTTCCCTTCCATGCGCTCCACCACCATCTCGAACGCAACAATCCCATTCAACAATTTTTCGATGTAAGAGGATTGCGGATCAAAGGTCCACGGCGGGGTGCGGCCAGCTTCGTAATAGGCCGTCAGCCTACTCAAAAACGCCTTCACGAGATCAGGCTCAGAAACCACCACAGGCCTACCATACACATGCACCGCCGTATAATTCCAGGTCGGAACATTTTTCTCAACATCGCCATACCAGGCAGGCGAAACATAAGCATGCGGCCCGTGAAAAATTGCCATCGTCTCGGTGCCATCGGTCAGGTGCTGCGCCTGAGGATTTGCCTTTGCAACATGGCCGGTCAATTTACCATCGGATAGCAACATCGGTAGATGGGTAGCAATTTGCCCTGCACCCGTGCCAGTGATCAAAATGCCGAAACTGTTAGCGGCAACAAACTCGCCCAGCAGCGCTTCATCGGATTGTCGGAAATGCTCCGGGATGTACATATTACCTATGTAAACACAGAAAAGGCGGATGCCGAAGCACCCGCCCTCCACTAACTTCAACTAAGAAGCTTACAGCTTTTCGATTTTGTCTACGTGAATTGCGTCTTCCATCACCTTACCGGTGACTTTCACGCGAACACCCAGGTTCTCTTCTGAACCGAGACCATCGGGATTGTGAACCTTAAGAACCTTGCCGTCCTTTGTTACGAATACAGCAGCCTGGCCGCCTTTGATGCAGCTACGGACGCACTTTTCGTTGAGCTTTTCGCCAGCATGTGCCTTTGCGCACTTGGCATCAGAAATTACGCCTTCCCACGAATCAGCACCAAATGCCGCCATCGCGAATAGCGAGAAAACCAAAGCAACTTTCTTCATATTAGATCTCCCTTTGTATGGACCGCCTCAGGACAGACTCAAAGTCCGGCCAGCCTGCGATCTAATACTTAAACAACACATCGCTATTAATATACGGCAATGCTATGGACATGCGCAACCGCACACCTATACTTGTTTAAACGAGTTCACTTGAATGTTGGATTCAAATTTATTTCGTTACATTTGTTACGGTTTCGGTGCTGCTGGCGAAGTCGCCGGAGCGGGATCTTCCACCCGGCGCCATCCACCAGATTTCGGCTCTGCAGGCGCTGCCTGCGCAGCAGGTACTGAAACAACCGGGGCCGGCGCTTCCACAGCTGTCTTGTCCACTTCCTGCAACGCTGGATTCGGCCCGCGCGGCCCGCTCGAACCATCCCCGGCAGGTCTGCGCCGCAATGCCGGCTTAGAAGAATCTGCCGCAGCTTCAATCGCTTCCGCTCGCGAATTAGTCCGAGTTCTTCCCGTAACTTCCGTTACTTGTGGTGCTGGCAATGGCTCAGTTGTGACAGACCCAGCCCCTGAACCCGCAGATTCCGGTGCATAATATGTTTTCCGGAATCGAAGCTCCGAATTTGGATATCGCTGCCGCGCCGCACCAACCAGCGAAACGGATAGCGTCCGCTCCTGCCCCGGCCGGGCATCGGCAGGCGATAGAAAGTACAACGCATACCGCTGCCGAATCCGTTCCAGCGTGGCTTCAAACGCCGATGAATCATCTACCGAAGAAGAATCCCCGCCAGAATCGAGGGCAATTTCAGTCGTGTGCGCCGAAAGCGTTCGACTGCCACGGCCGCCACCCTGAGACCCACCTTGCGGCCCGCCCTGCGGCCCCCGCTGAGGCTGACGCTGCCCGCCGCCACCCGGCAATCCAATAATCACGCCACCACGCCCGCCACCGCGACGCTGCCCACCACCTTGCCGGCCACCCTGCCCACCACCACGCTGCTGGCCACGGCCAAATCTCATCTCATTCGGGGCAATCAAGACACTCAACACAGCGTCTGCCCGCACCAGCGCCCGTCCAACGCGCGCCTCGTCCACTTCAAATTCCGATTCCGTCTGATCATCGGTAAGAATAATAATCGCCCGCCGCGCGTCCTTCCTGCCGTTGCGCTGCACATAAGCCGCCGCATCCAGCAGCCCACGGGTAATGTCCGTCCCGCCATTGAATTTTTCCCGCTTCAGCAGGTCTCTGAACTGCGTATCCAATTCCTCGCGACTGCTGTGGAATGGCATTTTAACGTGGCTTGCCCGATCAAAAACCATCATCGCAACCCGATCATCTTTGCCAAGCACATGCATCGCTTGCTTAGAGGCGTTGGCCATTTTCTGAACATGAGGACGCATGCTGCCCGATACATCAAGTAGCAGCAACACGTCAACAGGCATGTTTTCACTGGCGAAATTGCGAATTTCCTGAGGCTTGCCCTGGTCCCGAATCGCAAAATCTTTCGCGGTCAACAGCGTCACCGCCCGATTGTTTGCATCCATCACCTGGACATCAACACGCACCAGGGAAACATCGCTTCGGAACACTACGGAATCGTCAGCAAACAGGGCAAAGCAACAAAGCACCGCAAATGGAAAAACGCGGAAAGTCATGGGCAACCTCTTTATGATTCAGGGCAGCATTCACCGCTCCCAAATCACTCTTAGCTTAAACCCAGCTCCCCGCGTTTAGTTAATAATTCTCGCTAGCTTCTTAAATTGTTACACCTTTGCGCACACGGATTTCGCCATTGTTGGTGGTCAATTCAATCGTTGGGCCACCGGCCCCAAGCACACCTTCCAAACGGCGTTTGGATGAAGTTCCAGCCTTCACTTCAAAGTCCGAAAGGATTCTGGAATTGCTCGTGTTTGCGTCGATGCGCGCATTCACGTTCGAGGGAAGGTTAACCTGAATCGATCCGTTTGAGGTGGATGCCCTAATGTCAGTCTTAATCACATCCAGCGTCAGTTCCACTCGCCCATTAGTGGTAGAAGCCTTCACCGGGGATCCTGCAGGAACATCAAACAAGCGGGCATCAATACTGCCGTTGCTGGTACGTGCCTGGAACATGCCACGAATATTATCGGCCTTGATGCTGCCGTTGGAAGTTGCCAGTAGCGCCCCACCTTTCAGATCGGAAACTTCAATGGTACCGTTTGAGGTTGTCACATCCAGGGATCCAGTCAGCGACCGCGTCCGAACTCCACCGTTGCTGGTACGCACGTGCGTCGCACCATCAACCCGCTCAATTCGGATCGATCCGTTGGAAGAGTTCACCTGATCCAGCAGCACGCGCTGCGGAACCCGAATCACATATTTCGCTCCAGAATTTCCACGCCGTTCCACTGGGGGGACCGTCCGAATTTGCACGCCGTCGCCGCTCGATTGCACGTCAATTCTGATCTCCGCCAATTGCGACCGCGTGGAAGCATATTTGGTGCCCGCAATGTCCACTTCGTCCCGTTCCCAACCAGAAATTTCCACCGGGCCATTGTAGTTTTCAATCCTGAAGTGTCCACCAGCCTTCAACGGCTTGGTCATGTGAAACTCTTCTTTTTCGTTGACGGCCGAAGCCATGTCCTCGAACTCACAACCGGTGAGTGCAAGCAGAAAAGGTGCAGCAAATAGAACGGGCAGATAACGAGCCATAAATTTCAGCCTCCAAAAGATTCGAGTAGTAGTACGAACGAGTCGGCAAAAAGTTCCGAAAAGTTAATCGAAAAGATCGGGGACGGGGGGCGTAATCTGTGCGAAAGCCAAACCAAAGCCAATCTCCGCGATTTGTCAAAACAAACCCAATCGGCAATCCCGGAAATTCGTCAACTTCGAAACACTGGAAGTGAAAACTTATATCTCGCCTATTTCCTAAACTTTGCAAAAATCGAAGCGACAGCCAGTTCAATGCATTTGCTACTTTTGAATCAAGAAGTCAACTCGTCGGCCCATGCACTTCCCAATCAAGAAAGCCCGCGCGGTGATCAATCACTTGCTGTGTTCTGAACGAATATCGTAATCGCAAATATTCAATGAAATATGGCATCCGTGGAAAGAGACGGAGATGAGTACCCCCTTACTGGTCTTTTTAAAACTGTCGACATTGGCAGCGAAAGTCAAAGCAAAGCCAATCTCCGCGATCTGTCAAAACAAACCCAATCGGCAATCCCGGAAATTCGTCCACTTCGAAACACTGGAAGTGAAAACTTATATCTCGCCTATTTCCCATATTT
>JBBRJC010000464.1:0-4145 GCA_038220135.1 Bryobacterales bacterium
GGATTCCCAAGCTGAAGCATTCGGTGGTGGCGTTTACCGGAATGCTTGAGGGGCCACTTTCGGCAGAGGACAGCGACCTGTTTTGGCGGGTGTTTGAAGTGCCGGTGTTTGAGCAATTTTATGGCTTCGGCGGCGAGTTAATTGCCCACGAATGCGAGGCGCATCAGGGCTTGCATGTGAATCGCTATGCAGCGGTTTTCGAAAACGGCGGACGTGGGGAATTGTTAGTCAGCCTGATTGGCAATCCTGCGCAAATGGTGTTCCGGCTGGTGACCGGGCTGAACGGGCAGGTGGAAACTTCTCGTTGCGCTTGCGGCTACGATGGCCCACGCATTGCCAATATCGCGCGTCGTGCAGCTGGTCATAAAGAGTTGAAACCGAAAATTGTCCGGATGGCTGGTTGATGCAATCAGGTTAAGGCTTCTCGCGAATTTTGAGGATCTGATTGATCGGGATATTCGCTCGCTTTTCAACCGCTCCACTTGGCCAGCGAATTTCCAGTTCGTCAATTTGCTTGTTCTGGCCGAAGCCCATGTGAACGCGGTAGGGGCTGGTTGCGCCGAAGCCTTCGCTACCTCTGATTTCCCTGTAAACGGTTAGACCACCAACCTTCGCGGTGATTTGCGCACCGATGGCGAAGCGGTTACTTCTGGATCCTTCCAGATCGATTTCCAACCAATTATTGCGGCCGGCGTTCAGATTTTTGTAGAACGCGTTGAAGGCCATATCCCCAGGATAGTGACCGCCGAGTTGGGCATAGACATCGAGCGTGCCGTTGCCGTCGATGTCTACGAATGCTACGCCGTGGCCTTTGTTGCCAGGGCGTGCGAAGCCTACATGGCGCGTCCAATCTGTGAAAGTTCCGTCGCCATTATTGCGGAAAAAGCGGTTTGGTTCGAGGCGCGTCAATTGCGGATCACCGGTGCCAAAATAGATATCCAAAAACCCATCGTTGTCGAGGTCGGCGACGCCTGCGCCCATCGTGCCCATGGGGAAGTATAGCTTCGATTCGAACGTAACATCGGTGAATGTGCCGTTGCGATTATTGCGAAACAGACGTGTGGAATCGGGGTGAATTTCGCGAGCAGAACGAGGCGCGTATCCAGCTTTCAATCCTTCCACCACGGCAGGCCACGGGGCGAGGCTTACGGTCATCAGGTCTGGCCAGCCATCGTTGTTGTAATCGAAGAAAAAGGCAACGAAGCCATTGTGGGCGGACTGTGTCACACCTGCCTTTTGGGTTACTTCGGTGAAGTGCCAGTTGCCATCGTTGCGGTAAAGGCGATTGGGTGCGTCACCCAGGCCGTTGATGAAAATATCAAGATCACCGTCTTTGTCGTAGTCACCTAGCGCGATGCCGATGGCGCCGAACTGGGGTGGCTCTTTGATGCCTGCGGCGAGGGTCATATTGGTGAAAGTGCCGTTGCGGTTGTTGCGGTAAATTTGCGGCGTGCTGCCGTCCTTCAAGACTCCATTTGCGATCACCAAATCGGGATACCCGTCGTTATCCAAATCGCCCCAGAGCGAGACAAAACCATCACCGGGATCGTCGGCACCGCTGGCTGTGGAAACATCGACGAAGTGGCCGTTAACATTGTGGAAAAGCCGATTTTTCATGGGGCCGTTCCAGCCGTTGTAACAGATGTAGAGATCGAGTTTACCGTCGTTATCGTAGTCGACTAAATTCAAACTATAGCCGGACGGAATTTTGCCCAGACCCACCTTTTCTGTAACGTCAGTAAACTTGCCGCCATCGTTGTGATAGACGGCCATGAAGGTGCCGGCGCCGGATAGAAAAAGATCTGGTTTACCGTCGCCATCATAGTCGCCCCATGCAGGTGTGCCATTGCCGTCAAGCCGATTGATACCCAGTTCAGGCGCTATATCTTTGAAAGCAAGATTTGCCGCAATTGCTGGATCGAAGATGATCTTGGCTTCGGGGAATAAAACATTTTGCGGTAATTGCGGTTTGGGCCCTTCAATCTGATCAACAGCCACTTTTAGCAGATAGCGATCAGTGTCAGTGGGACGCCATTGCATCACTTCATAAAAATTGCGCGCGGCTGAAGCATAGTCGCCCATGCGGTAGTAGCTGGTGGCAGTTTCCCGCAGTGTTTCGGCGCGCTGTGCAGGGTCCTGCGTGCGCTTCAGCACTTGTGTGAAATAGCGGATCGATTCGGTAAAATTTCCTCGGCGGCTGAGCGTGCGCCCCATAGTGAAATAGGCTGCCGTTTCTTCGGCACTGAACGGCATGGTGTTGTCGAGCAGAGATTCCAAAAGGTCGATGGAACGGTCTAGCCCAAGTAGCGGATCGTGCGGCACGCGATGTTCTGATTCCTGGTTGAAGCGAACTTCGCCAGAGAGCCATTCGGTGAGGCCTAACAGATAGCCGGTGGCGTTGGGTTCGAGTTTGGCGATCTTTGCGGCGAGTTGGTAGGCGAGGTTGGGATCGTAATAAAGCAGTTCGGCGCGTGCGTGAATGACTGCTTTGGCGCGCATAGCGGGAATATGATTAGGGTTCTTGAGCAGTGTGTTGGAAAGCGCTTCCATTGCCAGAGCGAGTGAGATGCGGCGCTTTGTGAAGTCAGCGCCCTGATAAAAATCAAGCAGGTGAGAGCGTGCAATTTGGTGCCAGGTTTCGGCATCATTCGGGTTCGCTTTTAGCTGTAAGTTTAGTTCTGTCCGGGCATCATCGGTCTTGCCATCACGCAATAATTCCAAGGCCTTTTTTAGGGGCGAGGACCGCTGGGTTACAGGCGGCGTTTTTTTGTGACGGCCGTGTTCATCGGTGGCTTGCTGGGCCAATGCAAACGCGGCTGCGAACAGCCCGGCGATAGCAATCCACTTTACTTTTTGCGTTGGCCGATGCAATAGAGATGACCTGCGGTGCGCTGGAATAATTGCCCTTCGCTGAAGGCTGGGGAGCTGAGTGTATAGTCTTCGAGCTTGTTTTCAGCGAGCACTTCAAATTGTGGGCCGGCCTTGATAACAGTGGTGACGCCTTCTTCGCTGGTGATGTAAATCTTGCCATCGGCAAGCACGGGGGAGGCGCTGTAGATTGCCTTCGAGATGCGCTGTCCACTGTAGATTTCTTTGCCGGTTTTGGCATCGAAGCAGAACACGATGCCGCGGTCATTGATGACGTAGAGATACTTGCCATCGGTGACGGGCGTGGGCACATCTGGGCCGTTTTGTGTTTCCCATAGAACGTGCGTTGCGGTGATGTCGCCACGGCCACCTGCTTTCAAGGCAACCATCGGCTTCACTCGCGAACAAGCGTAGATGATGCCATCTTTCACAACGGCTGAAGCGATGATGCGATTCATGGCGAAATTGGTGGGATTCAAGACTTTGGCGCGCCACAGTTCTTTGAGATTTTCAGGGTCGTGGCCGGTCACGTAGTCGCCCCCACTGATGACAATCTCCACCACATTCTTGCCGTATTCGAGAAGTTGCGGCGTGGTGTAGGCATCGGGCGCTTCCACTTTAGCGTCGGTCCAGCGTTCCTGGCGGAAGAGAGTTTTGCCGGTTTTGGAATCGATCTTCAAGAGATAAGACGGGTCGCTGGTTTTCATGCCGTGCAGCACTTGCACGTAGAGGGCGCCTTTGTAGAGCAGCGGGGAGGAGCCGTAGCCCCAGTTGAGGCCGAATTTGCCGTAATCCTTTTGAATATCGCGAGACCACAATTCTTTACCTGTGAAGTCAAAAGATTTGACGATGCCGGTGCCGGTCATGGCCCACACAGTTTTGCCGTCGGTGACGGGCGAGGGTGTGGACATATTGTGTTTGTTGATTTTGAAGTTGCCGGTGCCGAATGGTTTCTTCCAGCGGAGTTTGCCATCGTTGCGATCGAGCGCCCAGAATTCGAGGTTATCGCCGTCGGCGACGTTGAGGAAAATGTACTCGCCCCAGATGATGGGCGTGGAGCCAGTGCGGCTGGGCATGTCCAATTTCCAGGTGACGTTATTGGTTGGCGACCAGTTTAGTGGGAGTGCCGTTTCCTTGCTGATGCCATCGGCACTGGGGCCGCGCCAGGATGGCCAATTTTCAGCGAGGAGCGTGGAGGTGGCAAGGAGGATGAGCGCGCAACCCTTTTTCATATATAGCGAAGTCTACTTTGGTGGTGGGGGTGGAGGCAAGAGTGT
>JBBRJC010000465.1:0-4135 GCA_038220135.1 Bryobacterales bacterium
AAAACTCAACGCCAACCAGACCGAATTAAATGCCGCTGGAATCAAGAAGTCTCCGAACAATATTAATGCCTATGGCTTTCAACTTTCGGGGCCAATTTTTATCCCCAAGGTTTTCGATGGCCGAAACCGGCTGTTCTGGACGCTCGCCTATGAAGGCATGAGGCAGCGCTCGGCCGATCCAGGTGTGGTCACTGTCCCGCAATCGGAGTGGCGCGGTGGAGATTTTACGACGCTTTTCAATGGCCAGGGTCAACAGGTAGTAATTTATGACCCACTCACGACGGCAAAAGATGGCACGCGCAGTCCATTTGCCGGCAACAAATTACCGTCTAACCGTGTCAGCAAAATCGCTACGGAAGCGCTGAAGTTTTATCCGGCACCCACATCCAACGGCGTTGGTCCGGCTCACATCCAGAACTATCCATATCCTTCGCGTTGGGTGGGAAATCTGGATCAATGGACTGGCCGCCTGGACTACAATATCAATTCGAAAAACGTGGTCTACTTTCGCTACGGGCAAAATCCGTACAGCGAATTTCGTGGACTGGTTTTCCTGACAGATCCAAGCCAGAAGAATCCTGCCGAACCAACAGGCAACGCGCCGCTGATTCGCAATGGCCGCAATCTGGCTTTCGATTGGACCTCAACACTGACCCCGCGTATGACCTTCGATTTACGTGCCGGATTGAGCCGATGGGAACAGACCACGGGCAGCAGCTATGGCACAGGGTTTGATCAACGCCAGTTAGGATTCGATGCCAATCTGGTCTCGCAATTTACGCGCATAGGTTTTCCGGTTCTGGATTTTGCTGGAACCTATCAGACGATGGGATCGGGCAATCTGATCAGCATTGGCAACAATGACACCTACACCGTACAGCCGAATTTGAATTACTCGATTGGCCGCCACTTCCTAAAGATGGGCGTTGAAGCGCGGCGCTATAACGACAACAGCTTGAGCCCCGGCACCGCAGTTGGATCGTACTCGTTTGGGAAGAATTGGACACAGGCAAATTCAAACCGTGCCGACGCCGTATCGGGAAATGAACTGGCAACCTTCTTACTTGGCTACCCTACTTCGGGATTTGTTGATCGCAATATCGACCCTGCGTTTGTTCACTTCTTCTATGCCGGCTTCTTCCAGGATGATTGGAAGATCACACCCAAGTTGACTTTGAATTTGGGCTTGCGTTGGGATTATGAATCGCCGGCAACAGAAAGATATGACCGCATGGTTCGTGGTATCGACTTCGATGCCGCCAGCCCGATTGCTGCAAAAACTCCTGGTTTGCCGTTGAAGGGCCAAGTGCTATTCGCCAATGTGAATGGCCAGCCACGAGGCTCTTTTCAGCCGGACAAAAACAACATTGCACCTCGCGTTGGGGCTGCCTATCAACTGGGTAGCAAGTGGGTGATTCGCGGCGGCTATGGTCTTTATTACCTTGGCCAAAACGCAACTGGATCGAACCAGGGATTTAGCCAACGCACAAGCGCCATCACGACGGTTGATAATCTGACACCTGCGGTGAGCTTAACCAATGCCTTCGCATTGTTACCTGGCGGACAGTTACTGCCGGCAGTGGGTAACAGCGGTGGTGCGGCCAGCTTCCTTGGTCAAGGGCTGACGGTGAACTATCAAAACCGGCCTTTGCCGTATTCGCATCAGTATTCATTCGATATCCAGCGCGACCTTGCCGGCTTCCTGATTGAAGCAGCTTACGTTGGCAACCAGACTCGCAAGCTTCCGTTGGGGGCCAATGCCAACTACATTCCAGCCGCTGAGTTGGGACGCCGTACAGCCACTGGCGTAATCGACACGGCATATTATTTAGCCCAGGTACCGAACCCGATGGCCGGTCAAATCCCACTGAATGCAGCCCTCAATGGTGCCACAATTACGAGACAGACCTTGTTGTTTGCGTTTCCACAATACTCCGGCTTCACCGTTAATAACCTGCCGATAGGCAAGCAGCGTTACGACGCGTTTCAATTAAAAGTGAGCAAGCGTTTTGCCAAGGGATTCACTTTCCTTTCCAGCTACACGGCGGCGAAAACATTGGAGCAGGTTAGCCTGCTGAATGTGCAATACCTGGTACTGTCTGATCCAAGCAAGAGCAAGCTTGTGAAACAATCAGCAGATCAGATCGACATACCTCGAAAGTTCAATTTTGCGGGAATTTACGAACTGCCGTTCGGTAAGGGCAAGCCGTTGGCTTCAGGCATCTCCAAGCCACTCGATTATTTCATCGGGGGTTGGGAATTGAATGCCAATGTCACCTATATGAAGGGTTGGAATATCAACTATCCGAATGCCAATCAGGTTTCGCCTGGCTCTGCTGCGTTAAGCAATCCAACGATTGGCCAATGGTTCAACACAGCACTTTGGAACGATCCCACAACAGGGAAACGTGTAGGCACACAGGAAGCGTTTACGTTGCGTAACTTCCCTACCCGCTTCAATGATGTTCGCGTTCCTGGTTATCAGAATTGGGACGCATCGGTCTCGAAGTATTTCCCGATAACGGAAAAAGTACGAATGCAGTTTAAGTTCGAGGCTGTGAATATGATGAACCACCCGTGGTTCACCGGAATCGCATCGGTGGATGTGACCAACGCGCAGTTTGGACGAATCAACCCATCGCAAGGAAACCTGCCAAGGTTCCTGAAGCTGGGGCTAAATATGCAATGGTAATTTGCTAAAGCTGCAGCACTAATTCAAAAAAAAGACGGCACCCGAGGGTACCGTCTTTTTTTGTATTGTTAGGTGAAAATTACCAGCGGTTGCTACGGCCACGATTACCGCCGCCGCCACCACCACGATCTTCCTTCGGACGTGCTTCGTTGACGTTGATGGCGCGGCCATCAAGGTTTGCACCGTTCAAAGCTGCGATGGCGCGTTCTGCTTCATCGTCGTTGCTCATTTCTACAAAGCCAAAGCCACGAGCCTTGCCTGTTTCCCGGTCAGTTACGATGCTGACGCGTTCAATGCTGCCGAATTGTTCGAACATCGAGCGCACATCCTGCTCGGTGGAACCAAAGCTTAAATTACCAACAAAAATATTTTTCATGAGTGTTCCTTAATGAATTTGCAGAGCGGCGAGTTGGGGCAGGTATGAACGAAGGGCTGTTGGACCGAGACGAAACAAAAAATGCCTGTAAAGCAGACCTGACAAATACCCCTAGAATATACCACTAAACTTAATGCGGCGCAATGGGGTCCAAAAATAAATTATAGAAATGTTTACAATTCAGACGATGTTTAGCTATGCCCCTAACTTGACGGGGCGCAACAAGAGGCGTCAATGAGAGTACACTATTTGGATGACTCGTATACCCGTTGTCCTGATCGCCTCTTTGTTTGTGCTTACTTCGTGCTCTTCCAGCAAGGGCTTACGCCCGGGCCCGGGTTTTCAAAAGAGCTTACAGGAAGCAATGATTACCGCCAAACCCGGCAATGTGATCGAAATTCCTGAAGGCCGGCATGAGATCGATGCAGCGCTTACACTTTCCGTCGAGAAGGTCACGTTGCGTGGCATGGGGATGGACAAATCGATTCTCTCGTTTAAGAAACAGACTTCGGGCTCTGCCGGATTAATGGTCACCGGTAACAGTTTTGTGATCGAGGATCTGGCGGTGGAAGATACGAAGGGAGATGGGCTGAAGGTGAAAGGTTCAACCGGTGTGACCATTCGCCGCTTTCGCGCGGAATGGACCGGCGGCTCGCTTTCCACTAACGGCGCATATGGCATCTATCCGGTGGAAAGCACGAATGTATTAATTGAAGATTCCGTAGTGATTGGTGCTGCCGATGCGGGGATCTACGTGGGGCAATCGAAAAATATTATCGTTCGCCGTAACACTGCGAAACGAAACGTTGCTGGAATTGAGATTGAAAATTCCGTTGGAGCAGATGTTTATGACAATACGGCTACTGAAAACACTGGTGGCATATTGGTTTTCAACCTGCCGGATCTGCCCATGAAAGGTGGCAGGCAGACGAGAGTTTATAAGAACCGCATTGAAGGGAACAATACAGCAAACTTCGCGCCAAAGGGGTCTATGGTTGCGAAAGTTCCATCTGGCACAGGGTTGATGGTACTGGCAACAGCGCAAGCAGAAATATTCAACAACTCAA
>JBBRJC010000466.1:0-4134 GCA_038220135.1 Bryobacterales bacterium
ATAAATGCGAGTTGGTTCAATGTCGATATCGTCGAACCCGGCCTTGGCAAGCTTGGTGATGTACTGCGATTCTTTCATCGCTCCGGCAATGCAGCCAACCCACAATTCCATGCTACGCTTCACTTCTTCCGGCACCACGCCGCGCACCACGACATCGGAAACAGCAAAACGGCCACCCGGTTTCAGCACGCGAAAGGCTTCGCGAATAACCTGATCTTTGTCGCCGGAAAGATTGATCACGCAGTTGGAAATGATCACATCCACCGAATTGTCCGGGAGCGGAATGTGCTCAATTTCGCCCTTCAGAAATTCCACATTGGTAGCCCCTGATTTCGCCTGATTGGCCCGAGCCAGGGTGAGCATTTCATCCGTCATGTCAAGACCGTATGCCTTGCCGGTGGGCCCAACACGCTTAGCCGAAAGCAGCACATCAATACCGCCGCCTGAGCCCAGATCCAAGACTGTTTCACCTGGATTAAGCGCCGCCAGTGCCGTAGGATTGCCACAACCGAGAGAAGCCAAAACGGCTTCGGCAGGCAAGCCTAAAGTTTGCGACGTCTCATATAAATTTGAGGTGATCGGGTCGCAGCCACCATCAAGCGCCGGCCCGGCTCCGCAACAGGAACTGCCACCGCTCGATACGCGCAACGCTGCCCTTCCGTAGCGTTCTTTGACTACTTCTTTGATTTCCATTTTGTTTTCCTTTGCTGCCACTAGCAGCATTTTGCGATAGCTTCCGGTTTGATCGCCTGATTTCTGGTACAACATTCGGCATATAAGAAGCCCAGCAGTTCCTGCAGCACTTCAGTATTTGCGGTGTACCAGAGAAAGGTGCTTTCCCGGCGGACGTTTACCATCCCTTCGTTTTTCAGTTTTTCCAAATGGTGCGAAAGAGTCGAGTTGGGAATTCCCAATTCGGCCTGAATTTCGCCTACAACCAATCCCTGTGGATGCGCCTTAAGAAGCAACTGCATGACACGCAATCGTGCCTCAGTACCCATTGCGGAAAACATGTCTGCGTAGCGTGCAATCTGCTCGTCGGCGCTCATCCTTCGATATTAGCAGAAATACGGAATCTGTCAAGAGTTTTCGCTATTGTCCGATAAGCAGAATTGGAATGATCTCAATCAAACAAAACGTGGCAGAACTGGACAGGTTGGAGCAATTGTGGCAGCAGACGCTGGATTGCTATGTGGACTCACTCGACGGAGTGGCAAAATACGGAATACTGGCGTGTCCACCGCTGGTGGCAAAGTTCAAACCGCGGTTTGCGGCCCTTCATAAGACTGCGATCAGCACCAAGAATAGTAGCGACGAACGCCAACAGAAACTGGCATCACTGCGCTCGGATTTGAATCGGGAAATCAAACAATACTCGGACGAAGCCAGTTCGCACTATGAAGCAGAAGCGGCGGCGATGAAGGATATTGTCGCGTTGCTGGCAGGCACTTCCGAATCGATCAAGGAGCGCGGAACCCGGTGTACTGACAAAGTGGCTGATGTTTCAAACAGTCTGGAAGAGGTTAGCAAGCTCGAAGACCTTAGTTCCATACGGCGCATCTTGTCGGAACAAGTGCGGAACCTGCGGCAATGGACGGAGCAATTCAGGATCGAGAACACGGCGTCGGTCCTGGCATTGCAAAAGGAAGTAGCTGCGGTTCGGGAAAAGTTGGAGCAATCAGAAATGGCCGCGTCAACAGATGTGTTGACAGGTTTATCAAACCGCTACGTGGCTGAAAAGCAGATGGCGATGCGCATCGCAAAGGGCACCGGATTTTGTCTACTTCTGTTTGATTTGGACGAATTCAAGAGCATCAATGACAGACTAGGCCATGCCACGGGCGATGAAGCGCTTCGCATCTTTGGGCGAATCTTGCGCGAGCAGGTACGGCCATCGGATGTCGTAGCTCGTTGGGGCGGCGATGAATTTCTGGTTGTTCTTTCCTGCGAATTGCGGGAAGCGATGGCCCGAAGCCAGGAAATTTCGGCGAAATTGTCGGGCCGTTATCCGATCGAAGTGGCTGGTCGCGAGGTAAAGGTGACAATCAAAGCATCGGCAGGCGTGGCGGAATATCGCAAAGGGGAGACGTCCGAAGATATATTCCTGCGTGTAGACAGGTCATTGTACGCCAGCAAGCCAAAAGGCTCACGAACAAAGGAGTCGCATACCCATTAGCATAGTCCCTATAATGTAGCTGGATAGTGACGAACAAGAACATTTTGATCACCGGTGCTGGCCGAGGAATCGGCAAGCGTCTTGCTATAGGCTTAGCCGCAAAGGGCGCACGCGTCGGCCTGTTAGCCCGCTCGAAGACTGAGATCGATTTGGCGAAGCTGGAAATCGAACATGCCGGCGGATTATCGTTGCATTTGCGGGCAGATGTGCGTGATCTGGATCAACTCATGGCAGCCGCCGAACGCATGCGCGTGCTGTGGGGAAGCATTGATGTTTTGATCGCCGCTGCGGGAATTCAGGGCCCTATCGGACCATTCCTCGATACGCCTCCGAAGGCTTGGGCGGAAGCCATCGAAACCAATTTGATCGGTGTCGCCAACTCCATTCGCTCGGTAATTGGCTCAATGATCGAGCGCCGGAAGGGCAAGATTATCGTCTTAAGCGGCTGTGGTTCGCTGACCGCGCGTCCCAACTTTTCGGCATATGCAGCGGCAAAGACCGGAGTTGTAAGGTTGGTTGAAACCATCGCCGCTGAAGTAAGTGACCATAACGTCCAAGTAAACTGCATGGCCCCTGGCGGCAGTTACACATCTATGACCGATGAGATTCTGGAAGCGGGGGATAAGGCTGGCTGGAAGGAAATTGAAGATGCTACCGACATCCGTACAACGGGCGGAATTCAGGCCGAAAAGCAGATCCACCTGGCTGCGTTTTTGTCATCAGAAGCATCTAACCACATTAGCGGCAAAGTTGTTCATGTCACCGACGATTGGAAGAAGTTGGAAAGAACAACCGTGAATCCGGAATTGTTCACACTGCGCCGCGTTCAAAAAATGTAGCGGAGTTGATAAACTCAGTAGCGTCTATGTTGCGACGCATCCTTATATCCTGCCTGCTGACGGCTCTTTGCACTCTGCCTGCCGCCGCGCAAACTTCAAGAAAGAAGCGTATTTTGGCCATTGGTCAATCGAACGGTTTCCAGCATGATGCTGTTTCCGATGGCTTGGCTACTTTCTACAATCTGGGCAAATCCACGGGGCTGTGGGATACCTATATTCGAACGGACACGCAATTGATCACGAAAAAGAAGCTGCCTGCCAATGCGAAGAACCTGGATTACTTTGATGCCGTATTTTTCTATACCACCGGCGAATTGTCGATGGATGACGAGCAAAAGACGGACCTCCTGAAATTCGTCAAAGAGGACGGGAAAGGATTCCTGGGCTCCCATTCCGCGATTGATACGTTCTACAAATGGCCCGAATATGGAGAAATGGTGGGCGGCTATTTCGACGGCCACCCATGGAATCAGTTTGAAGCCCCCATCATTGTAGAAGACGGCCAACATCCGGCCACCCGGCATCTGCCGGAACGATTCACGATCATGGACGAAATCTACCAGGCTAAAACTTTCTCCCGCGACCGCGTCCGCGTCCTAATGCGGATGGATCCAGATAAAATTGACCTGACCCGTAAAGGAGTCAACCGGACCGACAAGGACTTCGCTGTGGCCTGGGTGCGTAACTATGGAAAGGGGCGGGTTTTTTACTCAACCTTCGGCCACCGCACTGAGGTTTGGGAACGCCCGGATATCCGCACGATGTGGGTTGAGGCAACGAAATGGGTACTGGGCATGGTTGAGGGAGACGCAACTCCCAGGCCAAAACCATAACTTCATTCTGGGACGAATGCATCCCGCAATTCAAGTTGCGAGTTTATTGTTTCCGCATGCTACCGGCTGAGAGCGGTGTCAGATGTCGCGTCAATATAGCAATCAGCGCATCGAAATCGTAAGGTTTGGAGAGATAATCGTTCATGCCGGCCGCGATGCAACGGTCTCTGTCTCCGCTCATTGAATTGGCTGTAAGGGCGATGATGATCGGTTTTTCGCCTTTGACAGGAAGGTCCCGAATTCGAGCCGTGGCCTCAAAACCGTCCATTTCGGGCATTTGGCAATC
>JBBRJC010000467.1:0-4128 GCA_038220135.1 Bryobacterales bacterium
AGAGGCACTGCTCAATCAACACTGTGCAGCTGATTTGGAGCTGCTGGCCGAAGTACGCGCTATGATCCGAGCGTATGAAGACAGCCCGGAATTTATGGAGTCTGCCGCATTTCGTGACAAGGCGGAATCTGACGCTCTTACTGGTACCATCATTGGGCCGTATAAACTGTTGCGGCGGATTGCCAGCGGAGGCATGGCGTCGGTCTACGCTGCAGCACGCACCGATCATGAGTATCAGAAAATTGTGGCCATAAAAGTGGTCAAGCCAGGGATGGATTCCGAGGAAATCCTGAAGCGTTTCCGCACGGAGCGGCAAGTGCTGGCTAGGGTTGAGGGACTGAAGCAACGAGGAGTATTGACACATCCGTTCCGGCCTTGCAAATTGCGCACTGGCCGCGATTCTTTCTACTTGAAGTTATATTGCCTGGGGTTTGGGTAACCAGCACAAAAACTCAGGTTCGTTTCATCATCCTAAAAACTACCCGCGCACCCAACAACACCGCCAACAGGCAGGCATAGAGTATCGGATCCAGCGTCGCCGTCTTACCTTGCCATAAGTAATGGAGAACACCGGCAATTGCAGAAACGTAAATTAACCGGTGCAGCATTTGCCAGCGCTTCCCGCCAAGTTTACCAATCATCGCGTTGGTAGAAGTGATGGCCAGGGGAATCATAATTACCAGGGAAATCATGCCAGCGATAAAGAAGCGGCGAATGGTCAAATCTTCAGCCAGAATCTGCATATTCCACTGGATATCAATCGCCCAATAGTGGAGCGCATGCAGTAATCCATAGAAGAAGGTGAACAGCCCGAACATCTTCCGGTAGCCGATTAATGGATTCATCCCCGGCAATCGGCGCAATGGAGTGACAGCAAGGGTAAGCATCATGAATCGGATGGTCCAGTCGCCTGTGTACCGCGCCACAGCCTCCACCGCGTTGATGCCCAAAGCATGCTGCGTCCATCGCCACACCAGCATCAGAAACGGTGCAAGGCACAGAAGAAAGACACTTCGCTTACTCCAGGGATTTTTCCACATATCAGATCCTACCAGCAGATCCGGGCGGAGGTATCAATTCGCGAATTTCTGGTCGCACATTGCTCTGCGGTTGTGTGACAATAACACATCGGAGGCTTGCCAAATGGCCTTCAACCTTACCAGGAGATCCCGATAGATGGCGAATCTGTTTGCCCGAAAACCAATGAATGTGCTCCTTGAGGAAGCCAAAGAAGTTGGAGACCACAGCTTAAAACGCACCCTTGGTGTTTTGCAGTTAACCGCCCTCGGCGTCGGTGCAGTTATCGGTGCCGGTATCTTCGTTATGGCTGGCCTTGGCGCACACTATGCCGGCCCTGGCCTGATGATGTCCTTTGTACTTTCCGGCCTCGGATGCGCATTCGCCGGCCTCTGTTATGCAGAATTTGCCGCAATGATTCCCCTTGCAGGCAGCGCTTACACTTACGCCTACGCCACGCTGGGAGAACTTTTTGCCTGGATCATCGGCTGGGATCTGACGCTGGAATATGCGATGGGAGCAAGTACGGTTTCCTCCGGCTGGTCCAACCACTTTATAGAACTGCTGAATATTTTCGGAATAAAAATGCCGCTTTGGCTGGCCTACGATCACTGGACGGGCCTTCGAACTGCGGAAGCGGCGGTGGCCCGGCAAATGGCCCAGGCATCGGACGCCTCGCTGATCCCGGGGACGCAGGCATTTCTGGCTAAGGTATCGGAAATCAGTACAGCTCATTCCACCGAATTGGTTCAGAAAGCCCACGAATTGTTGGGTGCTCCACAAATCTTCGGCGTCGAAATCGGCTTCAACCTTCCCGCCTTCCTGATTGCCCTCGTCATCACGGCAATCCTCGTCCGTGGCATCAAAGAAAGCGCTCAATTCAACGCTACAATCGTGGTCCTGAAAGTCGCTGTCGTGCTCTTCGTTATCGGCCTCGGCATCACCTATGTGGACTCAAACAACTGGGGCCACGACTGGGCATCCTTCGCTCCATTCGGCCTCTCCGGAATTGGTGCCGGTGCTGCTTATATCTTCTTCGCCTATATCGGCTTCGACGCCGTCTCAACAACCGCACAGGAAGCCAAGAATCCGCAGCGCGATTTACCTATCGGCATCATCGCATCGCTACTGATTTGTACGGTCTTATATATAGCGGTTGCGGCCGTTCTTACGGGCATGGTGCCTTGGCGCGAAATCAACATTGAAGCCCCTATCGCCCGCGCATTCCTGGACCGTGGCTTGGTTGGTCCTTCGCACGTTATTACCATCGGCGCTCTTGCTGGACTTACATCGGTCATGCTGGTGATGCTGTTAGGTCAAACCCGGGTACTGTATTCGATGGCAAACGATGGCTTGCTGCCCAAGCGTGTATTTGCAGAAATCCACCCCCGTTATCGCACTCCGTGGAAGAATACGATGCTTGTCGGTTTGCTTGCCGCTATTGTTGGTTCAGTTACCCCAATTGACGACATCGGCAAGATGGTGAACATCGGAACGTTGCTTGCCTTTGTGATTGTTTGCGTCGCCATCATCGTGCTACGTAGGACAGACCCCAATCAGCATCGTCCGTTCAGGACGCCGTGGGTTCCGCTGGTTCCTTTGCTCGGTATCGTTTTCAATGGCTACATGATGTACGAATTGGGCTGGCTCAATTGGGCTCGTTTGATCATCTGGCTTGCCATTGGTTTGGTGATTTACTTCGTCTACGGCAGGCACCACAGCCGCGTGCAAGCTGCCCTTAGAAAGTAGCTATTTAGTCATTATCCAGGTAGTACAAAACGCGCGCAGCAATGCGCGCGTTTTTGCTTTTTGCGAGGGCTCGAACCCCGTGCCGATGCGACAACCAAAAGATAACTCCTTGACCTGTACGGGGAAAACACGTACAGTGTGGGTGTTCGACCGTGAAGCAGATCAAGTGCCGCAGCAAACCAAAACGAGAACCGCCCGTCTGGAGGCGCGCATCACCCGCGAGGGCCTTGCCGTTGTCCGCCGCGCCGCTGAAATCCAGGGGCGCTCGGTAAGCGATTTCGTGGTGGCCGCAGCCCAAGAGGCCGCAGGGAAAGCCGTTTCCGAACTCGAAGTCATCCGTCTATCTGTCGCCGCGCAGGAAAAATTTGCGGACCTGCTACTGAATCCGCCGCCGCTAGCCCCAGCCCTGAAGAAGGCCTTCGAGCGCCACCGCACCTTGGTTCGCAAGTAAAATGGCAGAGCGTTTTCGTATTGAGGCCCTTTCGATGGATCATGACAGGACGCAATTCGTTAGCGGGTCGCACGCGCTGGATCACTACTTTGAAACGCAGGTTTCTCAAGACATGAAGCGCCGCATTGCCACATGTTTCGTCGCCGTTGGCGAGGACTTCGGCAAGGTGGCTGGTTACTACACTTTGACGGCCCCCAGCGTAGCGTTGAGCGATCTCTCGCCAAAGATCGTCAAGAAATTACCTCGTTATCCGGTTGTGCCCGCAGTGCTGCTTGGCCGGATGGCGGTGAGCCACTCTTACCAGGGACAAGGACTGGGAGGCATTCTTCTGGCCGATGCATTGAAGCGTACATCACGGGCGGAGTTCGGCGTGTTTGCAATGGTAGTGGACGCCAAGGACGAAGCGGCGAAGCGCTTCTATGAGCATCACGGCTTTACGAGCCTGCCTGACGAAGCATCGCGCTTGTATCTTCCGATTACCTCCGCTTTGCAGCGGCTCGCGTCCAGCAAATAACACAGCGAGAGCAGGAATGCGAATCGACAAACAATTTCGTGATATCCTTCGAAATCCATGCTCGACGTCCAAGCGCTAACAAAGTCGTACGGCAGTCTGAGGGCCGTGGATCATATCTCCTTCCAAGTCCCCAAAGGCCAAACCATCGGTCTGCTTGGCCCCAATGGCGCCGGCAAATCCACTACCGTTTCCATGATCGCCGGACTGGTTCAACCAGATTCCGGCCAAGTACTGATAAACGGGACTGCCATGAAGGGAGATACTGATCCCATCAAGCGCCAAATCGGCCTGGTTCCGCAGGATCTGGCGCTGTATGAAGAACTTCCCGCCACCGCCAATTTGCAGTTGTTTGCAGCTCTTTATTCGATGACAGGATCTGCGGCCGAAAAGGCGATCG
>JBBRJC010000468.1:0-4125 GCA_038220135.1 Bryobacterales bacterium
AATGGTATCCATGGATGGAAATACAGAGCCTTTTGAAAACCCGTAAATTGAATAATGCATGATCGAATCGTAAGGATATCCCCCAATATCTTCGCCATTCACTACCTGCTGATTCCACTGGCTGTATTCGAGCGTATCTATATTTTCGTAGTGCACGGCAACGTGCGCATCGCGGTCTTCGCGGGATTGCGTATGCCATAGCCCAACCGTATGACCTATCTCATGAATGAGCGACCCCGCGCTGCATGTATCCGGCACATTAATTGTTTGTGCACCGCCGATCATGCCTACGTTTGAGCTGCAGTTGGTGGTACCGGTGCGAAAGCGAAGGTAGTTGCTTTCGGCATCGCGCGGAACTATTTTGATCGATTTGCTCCGTTCGTTCCAGTGGGCAACTGCTTCCAGAATTCGCTGTTGGTTGGGGACAGAGCTATCGATCAGGTAAGGAACCACACCATCGGGCCATCGGTATCGGGAACCGGTTATGACCGAAGAGGAGCGCACGGGATTCTTACTGTTCGATGGCGATTGCAGGTCAGAATAATTTCCTAGAATGATGTCGCCTTCAACTACAACATCGCCATCAATGAGCTTGCCACGCACCTGTCGGCCATTCCATTCCACGGTCACCCAATCATCGCCGGCAACCGCGAACACAGCAAATAAAATTGCAATTAATAACTTCATCCGTCACCTCTGAAACAAAGAACTTTCCGCTAAACCCGCGACTCCGGCCGTTGCGCAACTACCGGCGTTAAAGCAATTCACGCCACCCCGCAACCACCGCAAACAAATCTGCAATCAACAACTTCGATCCGTCACATCTGGAAACAAAAATATTCCAGCCATACCCCGCGCGGCTCCAGCCGTTGCGCAACTATCGGTGTTAAAGCAATTCACGCCACCCCGCAACACAGCAAACAAAGCTGCAATCAACAACTTCAATCCGTCACATCTGGAAACAAAAATATTCCAGCCACACCCCGCGCGGTTCCAGCCGTTGCGCAACTCCCGGCATCAGAGCAATTCACTCCACCCCGCGATCACCGCGAACAAAACTGCAATCAACAACTTCATCCGTCACATCTGAAACAAAGAAATTCCCGCCACACCCGCGGCTCCAGCCGTTACGCAACTATCGGCATTAGAGCAATTCACACCACCCAGAGCCAACACAGGAATGTGCAGGGCATCAGTGGCCTTGTGCAATTGCAGAAGACCTAATGCAGGCCCATAGCCGGGCTTCGATGGACTCTCAAAAATCGGACTCAACAAAACATAACTTGCCCCGGCACGTTCGGCATCAAGCGCTTCGGACACACTATGTGTGGAGACGCCAATCAACCAACCTTCGGGTACAATTTGGCGCCATGACTTTACGCCTACAGAATTCCCAGGCAGATGCACCCCATCTGCCCCAGCTATAAGCCCTACGTCGGTCCTGGAATTTACGATCACCTTCACTCCAGTTGGACGTGCGATATCGACAATACTTCGGACCAACTGCAGGAGCTGGCGAGCTTCCAGATGCTTCTCCCGAACTTGAATCCAATTCACGCCGCGGCCGATGATTTCCGGCACAGCGGCAAGCAACTGAGGCACGCCGCCCAACGCGCGGCTATCGGTAATGTAGCAACGAATCACAGTACTTCGTAGTAGCGCTCTCCGGCACAGGCTTTGCACAGCGTTTTGCCATTCTGCACCACTTCGCGCTTGAAATTAATCCCCTCGCCACAGACATCGCATGTCACGCGAGGCCCTTTGAAACCGGGCATTTCCTCGGGCGGCAAGTTCACTTTCACCCAGGCATGTTCGAACATGTCGGCCACCGGCAGTTCACGATACGCCTTCATTTGCTGGGCGTTTTTATCTTCTATTTCCGGGTACAATTCTTTGGCCCGCGCCTTTGAAGATTCCTTGGCAACAACGCGCACGGCGCGGCCCGATTGCACGTCGCAAAACGTCACAGCCACCTTACCAAAATCGCGAAATTTCAGAGCGCGCTTACCCATGCGGCAACCGGTTACAACGGTAACGGCGTCGGTTGCGCAGCGGTCGATTTCCACAAACGACACGAGCCGTTTGCGATCTTTGCCAGTCGGGTCTTCAATGCCTAGCAGTTCCATTCCGTGAATCGCCAAGCGCAGTCCCAGCACCTGGCCGGCACACATGTGGCCGTGCGCTGCGGCGGCCAATTGCTCGTATTCCTGGAACTCTTTCAACGCCATAGTTGTCCTTTAGATCGCCCGCATTGCCTCGCGCGGAAATTCGATCATCCACTCTTGATTATCCACCGCTTGTGCTGCGGCAATGGTGGTCATCTCTACAGAAATATCGCCAACGAAATCGAAACGCACGCCATCGGCCCGATTTACTCTGCGGCGCAGCTGAGCGGTGATCTGATTATTCGCCAGTTTCGGGGTTCGCACCATCGCCTTCAAATCGCCTGGGCGAAGGCACAACGTTATCTGATCTCCGAGGAAATGACCAGGGAAATAGGGGCCTTCAATCACGGAACCATTCCAACGGACACGGCTTGAATTGCGGCACGGATCGAGCGCTAAAATTTCGCACGGCAAGAGGTTAAAAATGCCCAGCATGCGAGCAACATCCACATTCACTGGGGCCTCCACGGTAGAGCGCGCCTCACCAGCCTGGATGATCTTGCCATCGCGATAAATCAGCACCTGGTCGGCCAGTTCCAGGCACTCGTCCAAATCGTGTGTGACCAGCAAAATAGGTGCTTCGTATTCCGTACGAACCTCGCGCAAGACATCGTAAAATTCGCGGCGCAGCGGCGCATCCAACCCACGCGAAGGTTCATCGAGCAGCAGCACGCCGGGTTCGGCGACAAGGGCACGGGCGATTGAGCCACGCTGTTTCTGCCCACCGGAAAGCTGATGCGGCTTGCGGCCTGCGACATCGCCAATGCGGAATTTTTCCAGTGCTTCGTTCACACGGCGGTGACGTTCCAGGTGCGGCAGATGGGCTGTTGCGAAATAGATATTTTCCTTCAGCGTCATATGCGGAAACAGCGCGTAATTCTGAAACACATAGCCGCAACCACGGAGGCGCGGGGGCAGGCTCACGGCCGCCTGGGCGTCGAACAGTATACGGTCATCGAGCAGAATACGTCCTTCGTCGGCATCAGCAAAACCAGCAATCATTTCGAGCGTGAGCGTTTTGCCGGCCCCACTGGGACCGAACAAAACGGTGACACCGTTCGAGGCGCGAAACTGCACATCCAGTTCAAATGCGGCGGAGTCTTTCCCGGCGGCGTGGGTCTTCTTAATGCGAGCTTCAATCATGCGCCACCGTCCTTGCGCCGAGCCGGTTTGCAATCCAAACAATCACAACTGCCAACGCCGAAACAGCCAGTCACAACGGTGACACCGTTCGAGGCGCGAAACTGCACATCCAGTTCAAATGCGGCGGAGTCTTTCCCGACGGCGTGGGTCTTCTTAATGCGTGCTTCAATCATGCGCCACCGTCCTTGCACCGAGCCGGTTTGCGATCCATACAATCACAACTGCCAGAGCCGAAACAGCCAGCACCAGCGCCCGTGCCGTGGCGCCATCCCCAGCTTCGACAGCATCGTAAATTGCCAGGGACACTGTTTGCGTCCGTCCGGGAATATTACCGGCCACCATCAATGTAATTCCAAAATCGCCGAGGGCACGGGCGAAGCCGAGTGTGATTGCCGCCATCACCGGCAAGCGTGCCAGTGGCAAACTAATTTGCAAAAACACTTTCCATTCCGGCGCGCCTAAACTGCGTGCGGCCCGTTCGTAGCTGTGGTCCACCGATTCAAGCGCCGCACGTGCGGACTTCACCAGCAGTGGCAGAGAATGGAGCACAGCAGCAAGCACCGCGCCTTGCCAGGTAAACACAAGCGACGAGCCTGTGATTTTTTCGTAGAGCATTCCCAGCGGACTGTTGCGGCCAACAAGAATCAACAGATAATAGCCGAGCACCGTTGGCGGCAAGACAAGTGGCAACGTGACGAGGGCATCGACAATTTCTTTTCCGCGAAATTTGCCATTTGCCAAACCCCACGCCAGTGCCAGGCCAACGACAACGGAGATGGCTGTGGCGCAAAACGCCACCTGCAAACTTAACCAAAGA
>JBBRJC010000469.1:0-4117 GCA_038220135.1 Bryobacterales bacterium
CATCCTCTTCCTCGACCGCATGAACAAGGACAACAACCTTTATTACTGCGAGCTGATCGAGTAGCGCCATTCCGATTGCCTCCACCGCCCGGCACAGCGCGCAGCAGATCGCTTTCAACGAAGTGGGCCGTCAAGCAGTGATGGCCGATCCCGATTGGAACGGCGGCGATTACTACACGGCCAAGCCACCAGCGCGGGGACTGGCGATTGCACGGATGGTTGGCCACATCACCTACATGAGTGATGAATCGATGCGCCAAAAGTTCGGACGGCGCACGCGCGAAAACGACGACATCTTTGAAGTGGAGAGTTACCTGCGCTATCGCGGCAGCCAGTTTGTGGATCGCTTCGACGCCAACTCTTACCTCTACATAACCAAAGCAATGGATCTGTTCGACCTGACGAACAACAATCAAAAAACACTGGCCGCTGCTTTGGAGCCCGCCAGCACGCGCTTTCTTGTCATTAGCTTTACTTCCGACTGGTTGTACCCCAGCTACCAGTCCAAGGACATTGTGAACGCGCTGCGCCGCCGCAATCACGACGTTGCTTATTGTGAGCTTGCCTCCAACTACGGGCATGATGCGTTTCTGGTTGAAGTTGATCAGCAGGCCGAATTGGTGCGTGGCTTTCTTGCCAGGACATTCAAGGACGTGAGCAAATAATGGCGCAGCTTGCGGTTCACAACAAGATAATCAGCGACATTATTCAACCCGGCTCACGCGTGCTGGACCTTGGCTGCGGCGATGCAGAACTGCTGGCGTGGCTTGCCGATAATAAAAATGTAGATGCGCGCGGTGTGGAGTTGGACGCCTCCAAAGTGCAGCGTGCCATCGGTCGTGGCGTGTCGGTCTATCAAGGTGATTTGGAAGAGTGCCTGCAGGATTATCCCAACGAAGCTTTCGATTATGTGATTCTTAGCCAGACGCTGCTGGAAGTTCGCGGTCCTTTGAAAGTGCTGCTGGAAATGTTGCGGGTGGGCAAGCAGATCATTGTTGCGTTTCCGAATTTCGGCCACTGGTCGGTGCGTTTGGCGCATTTATTCACGGGCCGTGCGCCGAAGAACAAGCTGTTTCCGCACGATTGGTACGACTCGCCAAACATTCACTTCCTGACTGTCTATGACTTTGAAATGCTGGCAGCAAAGGAGGGGTGGACCATGCAGCGGGCCATCTATCTTGCGGGTTCTGACCCCGTAAAAGCGTTCCCTAACTTGTTCGCTGAAACCGCAGTGTTTCAGCTCCGGAAATAAGCCACAGGGAACCGCCGGGGCGCAGCACGCGCCAGATTTCTTTCAAAGCTTTGGGTGAACAAGTGCTCTTTTCCAGCACTAAATGATGAAAATGCGCCTCACCCCAGGGAATGTCATCGACGGTCCCCAGGGTGAACATCACATTTTCCAGGTCGCGGCAGGCGGCACGAACATCGTACAACGCGTCGCCCTGTCCCAACACAACCAGCGCTCCGTCGGCCACTTGCGAGGCGTACCACCGCACCATTTCCGGATCGGCAAGTTCGGCTAGCAGCACCCGGTCACTGGCGGTAAATTTCATTCTTGTTTAATCGCCAGCCGCACCCGTCAATTGCACCAGGGGCTCACCGGATAAAATAGCCTGCGCATCTTCTGCGGTAAACTCTTCCACCTTCGACGAAATATTCATCGAACAGAACTTCGGTCCGCACATGCTGCAGAAATGCGCATCCTTGAATCCATCTTCGGGCAACGTTTCATCGTGCATCGCCTGTGCCGTTTCCGGATCGAGCGACAATGCAAACTGCTCACGCCAATCAAACTTATAGCGTGCACGGCTCAACGCATCATCACGATCCCGAGCGCCTGGACGATGCCGTGCAATATCGGCCGCATGAGCAGCAATGCGGTATGCAATCAGACCCTGCTTCACGTCTTCTTTATTAGGCAATCCGAGGTGTTCTTTCGGCGTCACGTAGCAAAGCATGGAAGCGCCATACCAACCGATCATCGCCGCGCCAATGGCCGATGTGATGTGATCATAGCCAGGAGCAAAATCGGTAACCAGTGGCCCAAGCGTGTAGAACGGAGCCTCAAAACAGAGCTCCTTTTCCTTCTCCACCTGCAACTGAATTTGATCCATCGGCACGTGGCCGGGGCCTTCAATCATCACCTGCACATCGTACTTCCAGGCAACCTGGGTCAGTTCCCCAAGCGTCTTCAATTCGGCAAATTGCGCCGCATCGCTGGCATCAGCCAGGCTACCAGGGCGCAACCCATCACCCAAGGAAAAGCTCACGTCATGCTTCTGGAAAATCTTGCAAATATCGTCGTAGCATTCGTAAAGGAAATTCTGCTTGTGGTTCTTCACCATCCAGTCCGCAAGAATTGAACCGCCACGGCTCACAATTCCCGTAATGCGTTTCGTTGTCAGCGGGATGTGTTGAATCAATACGCCGGCATGGATGGTCATGTAATCCACACCCTGCTCTGCCTGCTCTTCAATCACTTCCAGCATCACGTTTTTGTTGAGATCTTCCACACGCCGCACACGCGAAAGAGCTTCATAAATCGGCACGGTGCCAATGGGCACTGGCGAATTGGCAATGATCGCTTTGCGAATCTCCGGGATGTTGCCGCCGGTGGATAAATCCATCACCGTGTCAGCGCCATACTTCACCGAATAGCGCAGTTTTTCCAGCTCACCTTCCACGTCTGAAGTGGTGGAAGAATTGCCGATGTTGGAGTTGATCTTGCACCGTGAAGCAATCCCGATCGCCATCGGTTCCAGATTCGTATGGTTGATATTGGCAGGAATAATCATGCGGCCACGAGCCACTTCTGCTCGAACCAACTCCGCAGAGATATTCTCGAGTTTCGCGATAAACTCCATCTCTTGAGTGATCACACCCTTGCGGGCATAGTGCAGTTGTGTGCGAATCGCATCATTGAGCCGCGGGGCCACCCATTCATTACGCATAAACATTATTATCCCATGACAACGCCAGCCAAAAAGCTGTCAAAGGCGTTAACTTAGTAGATATGCATCGGTTCCTTTTTAGTGTGCTGCTCGCAACGGGCGTATTTGGCGCGGCCATTCCCCAGCAAGAATATGCCGAACGACGTGCAGCCCTGCGAAAGTCTCTGGATGGTGGCGTTTTCCTGCTGATCGGTGCAATTGACAACCATAGCGGGCTAAGTGGCTTCTTCCAGGAACCCAATTTTTACTACCTCACTGGCTTCACACAACCGGGTGCATTGCTGTTGATGGATGGCCATAGTGAGATTCTTTTTCTGCCCAAGCGCAACGCGCGCACGGAACTTTACACAGGTAAGAAATTGACAGCCGAGGATAACAATACCGCCCAGGCGACGGGTTTCGTTACCGTTATGAATATAGAACAATATGAGCCACAATTGTTCCGGCGCCTGGAAAAGCCGCGCAAGATCTTCGCTGACTTTTCTGCTCCACACGCCGAAAAGTATAAGAGTGTTCTTTCGCTCCGTAAAACTGAGGACGCGCGCCCACTAGTGGCCAAGCTGCGCATGAAGAAGTCAGCAAACGAAATCGCGATGATCGAACATACAACCAATGTGACCATCGCCGCACACCAGGCCGCCTGGCAGCGTGCTGCGGCAGGGCTCAATGAATTTCAAGTTGCGGCCACAATGAGCAACGTTTACTTCGAGGGTGGATGCGAACGGCATGCCTATCCCCCCATTGTTGGCTCAGGTCCAAACAGCACAATTCTGCACTACAGCAAGAATTCCAGGCGCATGGATTCCGGCGAATTACTGCTGATGGATGTGGGCGCCGAATGCAGTTACTACGCCACAGATATCACGCGCACCATCCCGATTAACGGCACCTTCACACCGCGCCAGCGCGAAATCTACGAGGTTGTTCTGGGCGCGCAAAAGGCCGCTATTGCAGCCGTTAAGCCAGGCATCAAGTTGGGCAAAGCGGATGACGGCGGACTCGGTAAGATCGCGTTCGATTACATTAATACCCACGGCAAGGATCTGAAGGGCGAGCCGCTTGGCAAGTACTTCACGCACGGCCTGGGCCATCACGTGGGCCTTGAGGTTCATGACGCGGCCGTGCCATTGTCGCCGCTCGAAGAGGGCAACGTAATCACTATCGAG
>JBBRJC010000470.1:0-4107 GCA_038220135.1 Bryobacterales bacterium
TAACGAAAATGGATCGTTCAACGTTGCAGCAAACCCTGCCGTGCGTGGCTCCATCATAGTGCTGTACGCAACTGGCGAAGGCCAAACCAATCCCAATGGTTCAGATGGAAAACTGGCCACCACACCTCTGCCCTCGCCACAACTACCGGTGACGGTAAGCTTCGGCGGAATTGAGGGCCAAGTGCTTTATGTAGGCGGCGCGCCGGGCTTAACGGCCGGCCTGCTGCAGATCAATGTCCGCATACCAGGCGATGCACAAACCGGCACGGAAGTTCCGCTGACGGTGAACATCGGCAGTGCCAGCAGCCAGCGTCTGGTGACCGTGGCGATTCGCTAAATCAAAGGGGCCAACAATGCGCTTCATTCTTTATTTGTGCCTGGTTCAAATCCTGGGTGCGCAGGAACTTCGTCCGGGTCTGAAGGCAGTCCCGCGGGTTCAGGTGAAGCGTGCTACCACGCGCATCACGGTGGACGGAAGGCTGGATGATGCGGCCTGGAAAAACGCAAATCAAATTGAATTTCAATTCCCGTGGGATTTTCAAACAGGCGCCAAACAGAAGACAACAGCGCGCCTGCTTTGGGATGATGAAAATCTCTACGTTGCATATGAGTGCACCGATCAAGACGTAGTGGCGCATTACGACAAGCGTGATGACCCCACGTATAAAGACGATGCTGTGGAGGTTTTTATCTACCCCGGCAAGAATCGTAACCTGTATTACGGCCTTGAGATGAATGCCCGCGGAACGCTTTACGATTACTTCTACATCTTTCCGCAATTGCTTTTGAAGCGCTTCGACATGAGCGGGGTGCAACTGGCTACCCATATCGACGGAACCCTGAACATGACTTCGGACAAGGACAAAGGCTGGACGCTGGAACTAGCCATCCCCTGGAAAAACTTCGAAGAACTGACAACAGAAATGCCACCCAAACCAGGCTCTGTTTGGCGTGCCAATTTCAACCGTTGGGATGGCACGGAACCCAACCGCCGGTTAAGCCAATGGTCCGATTCAGGCATGGTAAAGGCTAACCCACATTGGCCCGAACGCTTTGGCGAGCTTGAATTTGTTGCGCAGCAATGAAGCAGGCAACCCGGCAACTAACCGTATCCACACGCGGCAAAGGCCTTTACGATTTTACTTCTGAAGTGGCGGCCTGGGTGCACGCCCAGGCCATGCGCACCGGACTGTTGACGGTGTTCCTGCGCCACACCTCAGCGTCGTTGACCATTCAAGAAAATGCCGACCCCGATGTGATCGAAGACTTGAACGATTTCTTCGGACGCCTGGTTTCAGAAGATTCCCGCCTCTATCGTCACACCTCAGAAGGCCCGGATGATATGCCGGCCCACATCCGCGCCGCCTTAACCATGACGCAGCTCTCAATTCCCCTTGTGGAGGGGCGTTTGGGGCTTGGAACATGGCAAGGCATTTATGTTTTTGAACACCGCGCCAGGCCTCATCGCCGCAATGTATTGCTTCATTTAATCGGCGAGTAAACTCACAAGATCAACATGCAGTCCCCGTAGGAAAAGAAGCGATATTTTTCGCGCACCGCATGACGGTATGCGTCCAACATCAACTCCTGCCCGCCGAAGGCGCACACCAATAAAAGCAGGCTGGATTTCGGCAGATGGAAATTTGTAAGCAGCGCCCCAACGCGCCGGAACGAATATCCGGGATAGATGAAAATATCGGTAGACCCTTCATTCGCCCCGCTGGCCGCAACTGTTTCCACCGCCCTCACACTAGTTGTCCCAATAGAAATAACCCGTTCCGCCGCCGTAATCTGCGCCCAATCTTCGGGATCCATCGCAAAACGTTCTTCATGTAATTTGTTTTGCTCAACTTGCTCTTCCCTGATCGGTTGAAACGTCCCCAAGCCCACGTGCAGTGTTGCATAGGCCACCGCCGCACCGCGCTCACGGCAAGCTTCCAGAATCTCTGGCGTAAAGTGCAGCCCTGCCGTGGGTGCAGCTACTGATCCCGGCATTTTTGCAAATACCGTTTGATAGCGAAGCCTGTCTGCGGCAGTGTCACTACGTCGAATATAGGGCGGCAATGGAATATGCCCGAACGCCTCCAGCGCCGCATCCACGTCCGCGCATTCCAGTCGCAGCGTCCGTTCGCCATGCTCATTGCGATCCACAATTTGAGCCGCAAACCCCGGCGCAAACTCCACGCGTTCGCCTACGGCCAACTTCCGTCCAGGCCGCACCAGTGCTCGCCACATACGGCGATCATCTGACACAGGCTCAATCAGAAACACTTCCACCTTGCCCGTCAACCCAGGCTTATGACCAAGCAGTCGCGACGGAATCACGCGAGAATTATTCAGTGCCAAACAATCCCCCGCACGAATCCAGTGCGGAAATTCGGCGAAGGTCCGGTCCTCCCAACTGCCCGTGGCGCGATCAATCACCAGCATTCGCGCACCCGCGCGATCAGTCAACGGTTCCTGTGCGATCAACTCTTCAGGAAGGTCATAATGGAAGTCAGATAGCTGCAAACTTTTAGGATAACAATTTGCGTATTTTAGCCATAGAGTCGTCGTGCGATGAAACTGCTGCGGCTGTTGTTGAAGATGGAAAATTGGTGCTCTCAAGCGTGGTTGCTTCACAGCTGGATGTGCATGCCAAGTACGGTGGTGTGGTGCCGGAACTTGCCAGTCGAGAGCACTTGCGCTCCATTGTGCCAGTCGTTGAAGAAGCGCTTGGAAAGGCCGGAACGCGCCTGGAAGAACTTGCTGCGATCGCAGTTACCGAAGGTCCGGGTCTGGTCGGTTCCCTCCTGGTTGGCATGACGTTTGCCAAGGCGCTTTGCTTCGCCCGCAAGCTTCCGCTGATTGGCGTGAACCACATTGAAGGCCACATTCATGCGGTGTTGCTCGAGCATCCAGAACTGGAAATACCAGCCATTGCCTTGGTCGTTAGCGGCGGTCATACGCACCTGTTCCATGCCGACGCAGCCATGCATTATCGTCTATTGGGCAAGACGCGCGATGATGCCGCCGGCGAAGCATTTGATAAGGTTGGTAAGCTTCTCGGCTTCGGTTATCCGGGCGGACCAGTGATCGATATGCTGGCACCTTCAGGCAATCCCAAGGCCGTGAAATTCACTCTCGCCAAGATGAGCGGCAACTCGCTCGACTTCAGTTTTAGCGGTTTGAAAACTGCGGTTCTTCGTTGGTCGCAGCAGCACGATCTGTCCGAAGAAATGGCAGCCCGCAAAGGTCTGCTGCGCACGCATCCGCATCCCACCCTTGCGCAGTGGCTCGCCGTAACGCCACAACAAACACTGGATCTGCTCGCTTCGTTTCAGTACACCGTGATTCGCGAATTGCTGCGCCGCCTGCACACTTTGGTGGAACAGCATGATGCTCGCAGCATTATTGTGGCCGGTGGCGTTGCTTGTAACAGCGGCCTGCGTGAGGCTGCACCGCTTGACGGCTTCCCCTGCCCGGTTTATTTTCCCACCCCTGGCCTTTCCACCGACAATGCCGCCATGATCGCCGCCGCTGCATTTCCCAAGCTATGGCGAGGCGAATTTTCCAGCCTCGATTTAAGAGTGAAAGCCAACCTGACTCTGGCGTGATTACAATAGACGTGATGTCTAATCGCCTCCTTCTTCTCATCCTGTTCACCTGCTCCACTATTTGGGCGGGCGTCGTCCGGCTCAACGTGGTGGAGCGGCAAGACGTCGCCAACCGCCATGAGTACGGCACTGCCGGTGCCTACGAACGGATCACCGCCAAGGCCATTTTCACAGTGGATCCAAAGCTTCCAGAAAATCAAAAGGTGCGCGACATTGCTCTTGCGCCCCGCAACGCAGAAGGTCTGGTGGAATTTTCTGCCGACGTCTACGTGCTGAAACCAACTGATCCCAAACGCGGCAATGGCACGCTGCTCTACGAAGTTTCCAATCGAGGGGGGCGCGGCAGTGTCGGCATGTTTGATCAAGGCGCTAGCGCCAACAATGAATTTGGCGATGCCTTCCTGTTAGAGCGTGGCTACACGCTGGTTTGGATGGGCTGGCAGTACGACGTGCCAACTGAGGCAAACCGCCTTCGCCTTACGGCACCGGAATTGAAGGGCATCACTGGGAT
>JBBRJC010000471.1:0-4104 GCA_038220135.1 Bryobacterales bacterium
GGTGGCGAGTTTGATGCCGTCGCGCATGGCCACTTTGACGTTTGAAGATATCGTAACGTCAAATTGTTCCGGGGAAGCCGCAGCTACAGCAATGGCAGCGACGAATAGGACTGAGATCCGCATCAAGCAATTACCGTAGCACGGTGGAAAGCAGTGCGGCAGGGTACCCTTCGGCTGCGATAGAATCAGGCTCTTGAGATGAGGAGAATATCATGAAACGACTGCTTGCGATAGGTATGCTTGGTGCGCTGGGATTAAGTGCGCAAACTTTGAAAATTGTCACGATCGGCCAAACGCCTGAAGTGATTCAGGATTGGCAATCGGCTTCGGCGAAAGTGAAAATCGTCAATGCAACGGCGGCTAATCTGGATCAGGAACTGGTGGACGCAGACGCTTATATTGGCGATATCAAGCCGGAGCAAGTGCGCCTTGCCAAAAAGCTGAAGTGGGTGCAAATTACCAGTGCCGGTGTGGAGCGCGTGTTGCATCTTTCCGGTGGAAATGACTTGCGCGACAGCAACATTATTCTGACCAATAACCAAATTGTGCAAGGACCAGAAATTGCAGATCACGCGATGGCGATGCTACTTGCATTAGCTCGCGGGTTGCCCAAGTTTTTCGCAGATCGTACTACTGAAACATGGCAGGCGCGGCCATATCCCGGCATTGAGTTGAACGGCAAGACGGCTGTGGTGATTGGCGTTGGTGGTATTGGGACGCAGATTTCTGTTCGTGCATGGGCGCATGGAATGAAGGTGATTGGCGTGGATCCGGAAGATATTCCATACACTCCGTTCATCACGCGCGTGGTGAAGCCGGACATGTTGGATGAAGTGATTCCGCTTGCCGACGTGGTTTTTATTTCTGCGCCGCACACTGCCAAGAGCCACAAAATGATGGGGCCGAAACAGTTCGAGCTGATGAAGAAGGACAGCTACTTTATTGCGGTTAGCCGTGGCGGCATTTACGACATGCCGGGATTAGTGAAAGCGCTGGATAGCCGTAAGCTTGCTGGTGCTGGAGTGGACGTAACTGACCCGGAACCGCTGCCTGCAGGGCATGCTTTGTGGAAGTTTAATAACGCGATTGTGACGCCACATATTGCTGGCCGGTCGGATCAGGACCGGGGCCGTATGTTGGGTACTGTCAAGGCAAACATCGGACGCTTTGCAGAAGGCAAGCCGTTGTTGAATGTTGTGGACAAAAGTAAGGGCTACTAAGCTGGTTTGATGAGTATTGAAAGAATGCGTTGCGGGTGGGCACAATCCCACCCGTTGCACGCTGCCTATCACGATGCCGAGTGGGGTGTGCCGTTACATGACGACCGGATGCTGTTTGAGATGCTGAATCTGGAAGGTGCGCAGGCTGGCCTCAGTTGGTTGACTGTGCTGAAGAAAAGGGAAAACTATAGGGCCGCGTTTGACAATTTTGATGCGGCAAAAATAGTGCAGTACGACGATGCAAAGGTTGCTGCACTGCTGGCGAATGAAGGGATCATTCGTAATAAATTGAAAGTAGCCGCAGTGATTCAGAACGCTAAAACCTACTTGAGTGTTGTTGATGAATGGGGTAGCTTTGACAGCTATATCTGGCAGTTTGTAGATGGTGCACCCATTGTGAACCATTGGCAAACGATGCGTGATTTACCGGCGCGAACTGATGTGAGCGACCGCATGAGCAAGGCGCTGCAAAAGCGTGGATTCAAATTTGTGGGTTCCACTATTTGCTATGCCTACATGCAGGCTGTAGGCATGGTGGACGATCATACGGCAGATTGCTGGCGCCGCATTACGGCGTGAAAGTAAGATCCGATTCGCTTCCGAATTTCTTGTAGTTGCGGAAGTCAATTACGTTGCGGCTGCACTGACTGCTACCACGTTGACAAGTTAGTGTTTCCGAATGGACGGGCACAAGAAATGAGCCTGAGCCGAGGCGTACAAACTCGTAATCCATAGTCATTTCTACTTTGTCGATGGGGAATTCTTCGGGCACATTCCGTGATTGCTTTTCAAGGCGCAGCGTGCGGAAAGTTTCCTTGTCGATCCAAATAGTGCCGCGGTAAGCGGGCTTATACTCCTCTCCCGGCGCGATCACACGCCAATGCGAATTGGGTTGCTTCACGTAAAAGTTGTAGACCTTCGCATCACGGTTGGCGATTTTTTCGGAAGAACGTAACTGACGAAAATCAGCATTAGTGGCGGTTGAAAAAACGTCCTTCAATGTGGTGGCGAATTCGCCAGTTGACCAGGAACCTGATTCCTCAGCCTTGCCCTTTGAAGGTTTGCCATTGAGCATAACGTTGCGATATTGCTCTTTGCCGTTTTCATAAACCAGATCAATGGAGATATTGTCCACGGGCTGCCAATCGCCCTTTCTCTGGCCCGTGACGAAACGTGTGGTGAACTGTTTGACGATGTAATTGGGTAGCGTATCGACAAAGGTGTAAGCCACTTCTCTTGCCTTTTCGATGAAGGGATCAATATCTGAATCGGCTTCAGGTTTGGGAGCCTCTCGCTGTACGGCGGGCCTTGGATTGTCTTCGCCAATTACAGTTGGCTTGGGTGCCGAGGCGCGGACTGCAACGGTTTCCTCGGCTTCATCGCTTGCCGCCTTGCGGGCAGCTGTGCGGCCACGCGTCAGCTTCGGTGGGCCATCGCTACCGGTGTTGTTTTCTGCGGTGCGGACCTCAGTAAAAGCTCCGGTTCCACGGCCTGCGTCGGCCGGCACCTCTTCCTCTTCCTTCTTGGCCTGCTTGGAGGAGGCGCGCTTGGGTGCTTCGGATTCTTTAGCTTGCTTCGCTTCCTTCGGCTCGTTGCTGCTATCTTCAAAAGTCTTCGGTGCATCTTCTACCGGAGTTCGCGCGGCGGCGCGCTCTTGCGCTGTGCCAGCTTGATCGAAGGTAACGCGTGCGGCGTAGTTTTTTCCATTTTCGTCCTGGGAATAATCTACGGTGACATGGTCGCCAAGCTGCACTTGATCGGGCTTGATTTCCTTTTCCGCTTTGAGGAATTTCACGTTGTCGGAGATGAAGCGGACGATGCGTTTATCCTCCGTTTCCAAGACGATTTCCATGCTGCCTTGCTTGCGCAGCAGGCCGCTTATGCTACGAAGATTCTCTTCATCCTGCTGCTTCTTCTGATCTTTCTTTTTGGAGCTGGATTTACGAGGGAAGGGGATTCCCCCACCGTTGCCACCGCTCGTGCCGCCGGGATAGCGGTCCTGCTGCCCTGGAGTTTGCCCTGGTGTTTGGCCGCCAGGAAACTGGCCTCCAACCTGGGAAAGAGCGATGGCCGGAATGAGCGTGGCGGCGAGCGCGCAGAGACGGAAATGGCGCATAGATTCCTTTACTGGACGGGCGGCAACAAGGCTAGGTTTCTTGTTTATTCTGGTGGAAGTATAACACCCGGCTGCTGACGCATTTGTTAAGAGCTTCTACGAAAGCATTTTCTTGATCAGTTCGCCTTCCAGATCAGTCACTCGAATCTGGCGGCCGTTGTAGGGCCATGTCAACTTTTCATGATTGATGCCCATCAGGTGGAGCATGGTCGCGTGGACATCGGCCACACTTGTTTTTTCTTCGACTGCGGCAAGGCCCCATTCATCGGTTGTACCGATTGCCTGCCCACCTTTCACTCCGCCTCCGGCCATCCATATTGTGAAGCCATACGGGTTGTGATCGCGGCCGTTCATACGTTGTGAAATGGGCATGCGCCCGAATTCCCCGTGCCAGATTACCAGTGTGGAATCGAGCAGCCCACGCGCTTTCAAATCTGTTAGCAGGCCGGCCATAGGGAGGTCTGTTTCCTTGCAATGCAGACCGTGGTTTTCCTGAATTTCCCAGTGAGCGTCCCAGCTTTCCTGGAAGTTGCCGCCGCCGGAGAACACCTGCACAAAACGCACGCCACGTTCCACCAGCCGCCGGGCCATCAGGCACTGCTTGCCCACGTAATCTGTATGCTTTTCACCAATGCCGTATAGCTTCTTGGTGGCATCGGATTCCGTGTTCATGTCCACCGCTTCCACGGCACTGGATTGCATGCGGAAGGCCAGTTCGTAACTCTCGATGCGCGCCTGCAGTTCGGTGTCTTCCGGGTTCAGGCTTAA
>JBBRJC010000472.1:0-4095 GCA_038220135.1 Bryobacterales bacterium
TTTGGCAAATGGCACAACGGCTCACAACACCCCTACCATCCCAACGCCCGTGGCTTCGATGAATTTTATGGATTCACTTCCGGCCACTGGGGACACTATTTCGATACCGAGATGGATCACAACGGCCATCTGGTAAAGGGCAAGGGCTACATTATTGACGACGAAGCGGAGCATGCGATGCGCTTCATCGAACAGAATAGAACGAAGCCGTTTCTTTGTTACGTACCATTTAATTCGCCTCATTCACCGATGCAGGTTCCCGACCGTTTCTTTAAGAAATTTGCGGACTATCAACCGAAAATGCTCGACGGCGTAGCCGGTCGTGAAGACATTGCCATGACCCGCGCCGCGCTGGCCATGTGCGAAAACATCGATTGGAACGTGGGACGCGTGCTGGCAAAATTGGATGAATTGAAGCTGCGCGAAAATACCATCGTCTTTTACTTCAGCGACAACGGACCCAACAGTTGGCGGTGGAACGGTGGCATGAAAGGACGCAAGGGAAGTGTGGATGAAGGCGGTCTGCGGGTTCCTTTCCTTATGCGTTGGCCGGGCCATATCAAACCGGGAACACGGATTCCCAACATCGCCGCAGCTATCGACATCCTGCCGACTCTATCGGAATTGACCGGCGTGAAGACCGATTCAACAAAGCCGCTCGACGGCCGAAGCCTGAAGCCTTTGCTAACAGGCGAGCGGGTAGACTGGGCCGATCGTACAATTTTCACGATGCAAGGCAGGCGAATCAGCGCACGAACCCAAAATTACCGGCTCGATGGCGACGGAAAGCTGTTCGACATGGTGAAGGATCCCGGGCAAACGCAGGATGCGGCAACTGAACGCCCGGAAGTGGCAGCCCGCCTGCGCAAAGCTGTGGCCGATTGGGGCCGGGAAATATTGCCAATGGTAGGTAAGGATGATCGTCCCTATACTGTTGGCTATTCGAAGACAACCTATCTGCCCGCTCGTGATGGCGAATCCACGGGTGGAATTGTACGAAGCGCTAAGCCGCCTAATAGTTCATTTTTCACCAACTGGAAAAGCACGCACGATCGAATCACCTGGGATATCGAATTGGCGGAAGCTGAAAACTTCACTGCCGAAATTTACTACACGTGCCCGGCAGCCGATGTCGGATCTACCATCGAACTTTCGTTTCTGGATGCCAGGGCTCAAACCAAAATCACGCGCCCGAATGACCCGCCGCTGGTCGGCAAAGCAGAGGACCGTGTGGAGCGCGGCGAATCCTACGTGAAGGACTTCAAGCCCTTGAAAATAGGGACGATTCGTCTGGCAAAAGGTCGTGGAAAACTTACCCTGCGGGCAATTGAAGTGAAAGCCACTCAGGTTTCCGACATCCGTTACATGGTGCTCACCCGTATATAGGGTTGATGTCAATGTATCAGATAAAGGATTTGCAATTGTTCCCCCTCGAATGTGGTGAAATGGTTGCAGTGAGATCGGAGTGTCCTTAGCCGTTAGTCGACGCAGTTTTCTATCTACCTCGTTGGTGGCAGCCGCTGCATTACCTGTTCGCCCTAATATTATCTATATTGTCCTGGACGACCTCGGCTTGTATGACCTTGGTTGCTATGGATGTAACGCAATCCTCACTCCGCATATCGATAAATTAGCCCGGGAAGGTATGCGCTTCACCCAAGCCTACTCCGGTGGCACAGTTTCGGCCCCGGCCCGCTGCACTTTAATGACCGGCTCGCACACCGGCCACGCCACCATCCGTCGTAATAGTGGAGGGGTTTCGCTAAGACCTTCCGACGTTACCATCGCCGATTTGTTGAGTAAATCTGGTTATAACTGCGGTGGATTTGGCAAATGGGGCCTGGCCGATCTGGATACTCCAGGTGTGCCGGAAAGACACGGATTTAGCAAGTTCTACGGTTACTATCACAAGATACACGCCCAATATCACTATCCAGAATATCTAATCGATACTGGCAAGAAAGTGCCTTTGCCGATGAATAAAGGCATCTATGAAAAGAACCAATCTCCGGGGGCATTTCAGTCGGGAACATTCAGTGAATACTTGATTTTCGACGAGATGAAGAAATTCATAGCCAGTAACCAGCACCGTCCGTTCTTTTGCTATGCACCCTGGACCCTTCCGCATGGCAGGCATGAAATTCCGGAAAGTGATCCGGCTTGGAAAATGTTCAAGGACAAACCCTGGAACACCAATGCCCGGGTTCATGCAGCTTTCGTAGCTATGGCTGATCGCTTTGTCGGCGAGATCATGGCCCAATTGAAAGGCATGGGGCTTGAATCGCGGACGCTGATTTTCCTGTCGTCAGACAATGGTGCCGATGCGCGATATGCGGGCGAAATCGACTCCAGCGGGTCGCTGCGTGGTCTGAAATCATCATTGTACGAGGGCGGAATTCGAATCCCGCTCATCGCACGCTGGCCTGGGAAGGTGAAGGCAGGGGAAACCAGCGATTTGCCCATCTATCTACCGGACATTTTGCCAACAATCGCTGCGGCAACTGACAATGTCAATTTGCTACCGTCCGGTTTGGACGGAATCTCTTTGCTCCCGGAAATGGACGGAACCAGGAAGTTGAACCGGCAACGAACCATGTATTGGGAATGGAGCTCAGAAAACACGAAGCTTTACCAAGCCCAAATGCAGGCATGCCGGCGAGGGGAATGGAAGATAGTACGGCACGATCCAAAAAATCCCTGGGAGCTGTACGATCTTTCAGCCGATCCTGGAGAATTGAAAGATTTGGCGCAAGCCAATAGCCCCCTGGTTGGGGAACTGGATCGCTGGATTCGCGCCAACCGTAATGAACCCCCGGCTCAAGTGGAACCCGACAAGCCCAAAGGCATGTTGTGGCGTTAGATTCTATTTGAGGATCTTGTCGATTGCCGCTTCGGCAACAGCCTTCATCAATTCGTACCCTTTAGCATTCGGGTGCAAGCCGTCTTGTGAAAACCCTTCTTTTAACATCCCTTTTTCGTCGACAGTTGCGGCATAGTAATCTGCAAAACCAGCACCCACTTTGGCAGAATAATCCTTGATCCAGGCATTGAGCTTCAGTATATCGGCGGGCGGACGCTTCGGCGACTGTTTGCGTGCAGTGTAATCGCTGATCGGCATCACCGAACAAAAAATCACTTTGATACCGTGATGCTGCGCCAGCTCCGTCATTGCCTGAAGATTGTTGGCGATCATGGCGAGGCTGGTGGGTCCTGTATTTCCAGCAATGTCATTGGTTCCAGCCAGGACGATCATCGCCGCCGGCTTCAGCTCAATCACATCCGGAAACATACGCACCAACATTTGGGGTGTGGTTTGGCCGCCAATGCCACGATTGACGAACGGTTTACCCGCAAAAGATTGCGCCAGATTCCATCCATCCGTAATTGAATCGCCCATGAAGACTACACGGCCTGCCGGAACGGCTTCCGATTTCAGCTTTACATTATCGGCATGGTAGCGGCCAAGCTGGTTCCAATCCAGCAATTGATCGGCAAGCCCCTGCGCGGTTGACGCCAGACAGCAATTTGTCTTGGCCGGTGTGAACTGGTCAACCAACTGGGCTTGAGCTAAAGCGGAGATAAACAGAAGGGTTAAAGCAGTTTTGAGCATGGGTGTATGGAGGTATTCTCTCACACAGCAGGAGCGGTAACGGAACATTCCGTAACCGCTTCCATGGGAAACAAATTACGGCTTCGGTGCTGCCGGCGGTCCTGGAGGAGGAGGCATCGGTCCAACCGTTTTTGGCTCAACATCGCCACGATGGCAAGTGAAGCAGGTTACGTGTACCTTGCCGGCTGGAAATTTTGCGTTGATTTCCTCGGTCATGACAATCATCCTACGGGCAATCTCTTTCTTGGGGTTGTCATCGCTGGCAAACTGACCTTGAATGTGGCAATGGGCACATTCCACACCCAAAGCAGAGCGATATTCGCCCATCGTTTGGCGAATGTTGACTCCAGCCTTGAGAACTTTCAGATTTTGGGGCGGCCGTGGCGGTCCCTTCTTGGTCGCGTCAGGTGCCTGTGCACAAAGCGGAACTAGCGCTAGAAATAAAACGAGGTAACGCATAGGGCTACAGTATACAGAATGCGCAA
>JBBRJC010000473.1:0-4082 GCA_038220135.1 Bryobacterales bacterium
GTAACCTTTCATCAGGGCATCGACTTTGTTGTAATAGATTCGCCGGATTTGAACATGCAACAGTTGGAAGCGCTTTCCAATGCCATAGGAATGTCGCTGCAGGGGCGAGGCAAATAATCCTTTGATCACCAGGCGCCAAACTGAGTTGGACCGCTTTTATCAACTCTCGATGCTTGGGATGTGGACTAGTGGCGTGTGTGCAATTGCCGGTTCAACGCTGCCAGCGGATGTTTTTCTGCTGGTTGCGGCCGGAGCCGTCGTGGTCCGATTTGGGCTCACGCTAGCGCAGAAGCAGTTGCAGTTGACGCCGGCCCTGATTGATTTATTGACAATTTTGTACGCTGCGCTTTATCCCTACGATTTGTTCTACGGTAGTGGTGATTTTGTGGTGGCGACGGTTCACCTGGTGCTTTCCGTGGGCAGCTTGCGCCTGGTTTCCGCCGCCACTGACCGGGATTTTTTCTTCGTAAAAGTTTTGTCGTTTCTCGCTATTGTCTCCGCTGCACTTGTGTCGGCCAATGCCACATTTGTCCTGTTTTTTGTTGTTCAGGTTGGCTTCGCCGTTGCCACGTTTGCCAGTCAGGAAATCCGCAGCGCTGAACGCAAACCACACATATTTGCCAAACCTGTTTACCATGGAATCTCAAAGCGGCTGTCTATGCAATCGGCTTTGGTAACAGTTGGCATTCTGATCGGATCTTTTCTGTTGTTCTTCATTTTGCCGCGAACTGCCCGGGCTGCGATGTCGCGTTTCATTCCCGAAGGAATGCACATCACCGGATTTTCCAACGAGGTGAAACTGGGTGCTATCGGGCAACTGCAGCAACGGCGGACTCTGATTTTTCATGCACGAATTGGTGTCGCCAATCCGCCAATCGATGGGCGGCGATTGAAGTGGCGCGGTGCGGCGCTCAGTCAATTTGATGGAAAGCGTTGGTGGAATCGAGAGCGCCGTCAAGAACTTGTGAAGGTGGAACATAAATTACTCCGCACCGGATCGCTGCATCACGAAGGCCGTCCAGGGCGGCGTTTTCACTATGATGTTCAGCTAGCTGGTATCTCTTCAGACGCTCTGTTTTTTGCTGGTTCTCCAGAATTTATCAGCGTTCCCGCTCCGTTTCTATATCGTGTGAACGGAAATAATTATAGGCTTCCAACCGCCACATGGGAACGTCTTCGTTACGAGGCTGACACGTTTCTCGATGCCGAACAAGCCGACGGTGCATTAGGGCTGAGCGAGGCCGAACGGCAGGAGCATTTGGAACTACCGGCTATGGACAACCGCATTTTGGCACTTTCTCAACAGGCAACCGGCGGCGTACACTCCAGCCTCGGCCAAGCGCGCCAAATCGAACTATGGCTGCGCAAAACTTACCCCTATACGTTGGAATTGCCTGCCACTGAGCCTGTCGATCCCATTGCCAATTTTCTATTCGACCGCAAGAAAGGGCACTGCGAATACTTTGCATCGTCGATGGCCGTGATGCTTCGCCTTAACGGAATTCCGTCACGCGTTGTTACCGGGTTTCAGGGCGGGGAACTGAACCCTGTTAGTGGTTGGTATCAGGTGCGTGCCTCGGACGCTCACAGTTGGGTGGAAGCCTGGTTTGCTGGCCATGGCTGGGTCGCTTTTGATCCTACTCCGAATGCCCCGGCACCCTCGGTCGCGTCGTTCGGCAAAGGCTTCGGCGACTATTTGGACGCTACCGAATTGTGGTGGCAGGACTGGATCATGAATTTCGATTCCGACCGGCAAAGCAACCTCACCTACCGCATGGAAATGGCCAGCCGCGCGCTTTCATTGCCTTCCATGAAGCCCCCTAACTTCAACAAACCCGAATGGCCGTTGTGGGGCTTTCCTGTGCTGGTTTTTCTCCTCGCGCTTTTCTCAATGCCATACCTCAAGCGCTGGTTTCTAGCAAAACGGCAGCTTCGACGAATGCGTCAGGGCCTTGCCACCCAATCCGACGCCGCAGCGATTTATCAACAAATGCTGCAGTTACTGGAACGCAAAGGCTATCGGCGCGATTTTCATCAAACTCCGCTTGAATTTAGCCGCACTCTTTCCGATGAGGCAATTGTCGCTTTGGTAGTACTAGCCACCAACGAGTACAACCGATTCCGCTTCGGTGGGGATAGCGATTCGGGCCTTCGATTACTCAATCAACTCAGTATACTTAGGCTTCATCTCAAGAAGAGTTAGTCCACTTTAGTCCATTAGTACTAAAACTATCGCATTCACCTTCTCAATTATTCAAATATCAGTAATTCTTCTGGTTTACTATTCTCCATGCATGTTATTCTTCTCCTGTACTAGCCTAGCTACTAGTAGTACCGTAACGGCTAGAAGGTTCAGTACTTAGTTAGTGCTCAGGTGATTACCTGAGCGTTTTGGGAGAAGAAGAGGAAAAATGAAAACACTAAACAAATTGATTTCCACCGCAGCGCTAATGTTAGTCGCTGCCGGCATGTCTAACGCTGCATCCGTGACTTACACAGCAACTCAGGGTCCGGCCCTGACAGACTTCAACATCAGCCTGGTTCTCAGCAACTTTGATACATCGCTGGGTACACTTACCGGTGCAACACTCAAATTCACCGCAACCGACGATATTGCTTCATTGAATCTGACTAACTCCAGCGGCGCTCCACAAACATTCCGCTACCGTTCGATTGCTGACTTTATCATCAACAGCAACACCAACGATGGCACTTTGGTTGTGACAGACCTTCCGGTTACCAATTTCGACAGCGGCTTTATCACATTGGGACCATCGGGTTCCGGCGCTTGTGCCCCTGCCACACCTTCAGCAGCCTGCAACAGCGTAGCTTACGCACCGCCATCAGCTAGCGCCAATACCGGTAATGTAGCTGTCGCCAACTTGGCCGCTTACATTTCTTCACTTGGCCACACGACATTCACTCTGGGAGGATTCACCAGCACCAGCACAACCTTCAACGGTGGTGGCGGGAATATTAATTCGACACAAGTTACCAACGGCACCGCCGTCGCTTCTGTCACCTACACTTACGATGCTGCACCACCGCCGCCAGTTGGAACTCCAGAACCAGCCACTATGGCTTTGATGGGTTCATCTTTGATTGGTTTGGCTCTGTTCGGCCGTCGCAAGAAATAGTTCTTCAATTCTTCCAAAACACTGGCACCTGAGCGAACAAATTCGTTGTTCGCTCATCGGCAAGGGTGGCTCTATTCGGGCCAGTCTTGTTTGTGCCAGTCCACACGTTCGCCTCTTGGCCGGTTCTTGAATTCTTTGATGAGGCGAACGAAGGCACTGACCACCGCCTCGAATACGATCTTTCCCTTTTCAAGTGTTGCCTTCGTTGGATCCCCATACGTTCCGCTTGGTGAAAACCGCGTCCATTCGTCCATCAGCAAGACTGGCGAGCCTTGCATTAAATCCATCCAAATAAATTCTGAATCGGGCATGCCCTGGGTGTGTTTTGCACGGTCCATTTGCACCTTGCGATCTGCCAAATAAAGATAGACTGAAGTCTCCAACTCGCAAGCATGCGCCATGCCGCCTCGGCCTGATTGGCGAATCATACTGATTGCCTCCGGGGCGAGCGACGGCCAGATAAAAGTTCCACACAACGCCTTGGTTTCGACGATGGTGCGGCGGGCCACCAGATCGAGAATCGGCATGTTCGAACCATGCCCATCGGCGATAAGAATTCGCTCAAATCCGTGATGGGCCACTGACTTGGTTACATCCAGCACGTAGTGCAGCAGATGCTCCATGCCAATGTCGATGGTTCCCGGAAAATCCATATGATGAGTTTCAAATCCATAGGGGATAATCGGCATCATCAGCATGTCACCATCGGAACGCTTCGCGGCTTCTTCACAAATGTTGTAGATGATGAAATTGTCAGTATCAAGCGGCAGGTGCGGGCCGTGATCTTCCACCGATCCGATCGGCAAAACTACAACAGGCTGACGTTTCACCACCTGTTGCATTTCGGTCCAGGTGTAATGTTGGTAAAAGTATGGGATTTTGTCTTTTGATGAATACATAGGGTCACCACTCTGCTACTGAGCCGTCTTCGTGGAAAACGCGAGC
>JBBRJC010000474.1:0-4075 GCA_038220135.1 Bryobacterales bacterium
GGCCGAAGTGGATCCGCGCAGCGTTTTGCGTGCCCTTGGGAATGTACTGGAAACGCTCGGGGTTGTCATTGTTGAGGGGCATCGTGTGGAAGCTATCAGCGAGCGTGGAAGGCGGATTTGCGCCGGGTCGATCGAGGCTGATGTTGCGGTGCTGGCTGCTGGTGCGTGGACCAGTCAGATTGCCCTGGATGTTGCTCAGCCGCTGCCCGAGAGTGAGCCGGTGAAGGGACATCTGCTTGGGTATCAGTTGGGAGCACAATCACTGGGGCCGATTCTGCGTTGTGGACATACTTACATTTTGCAACGAAAAAATGGGTACACGATTGCAGGGGCGACAACTGAGCATGTGGGGTTTGACCGCACGCTTTCTGCCGAGGCGGGTGCGCAAATTGGCGTAGAGGCTGGGCGATTGCTGCCGGATTTGGCGAGGGCCGGGAAGCCTGATCTTTGGAACGGGATCCGGCCGGGCATCGCTTCTGGAGAGCCGCAAGTGGGACGTGTTGGCAAACTTGCGGTGTGGGCTGCTTATGGCCACTACCGAAACGGGATTTTGCTTGCACCTACAACCGCAGAAACGATTGCTGCTGGGATTCTGGGGGCGGAGTTTTGAAGATTGGTCACTTTCTGAAATGAGTGGCTTCACGCGCTAAAGACCAAGTTGGAATCCACAGCGGCGTCGTAACCCGTGACTCCGTCGGGCCGCCCTGGGGCATGGATCACAAGGTGTCGATGGCAGCGGCAATCGTTGCATCCAGGGCGCAGGCGGGTTCAAGCTAGGGCATTTTCATGTGCGGGTTGCAGACTGGCCAGGGAGCAAAGCCTACTATTTTGTCTTTGCGGTTCACAAGTAGCGTCAGTTCTTCCTTGCCGCCAATCGACCAGATCTGAATTACTGTTTCGTCGCAGGATCGGGTTTTGGTGACTGAGATCTGACCGTTCCTGGCTACTGCGGAATCGGGGCCCCAATCCTTCATGAATTTCTGAAAGTTATAATCCTTGCAGGGTGTCGCGGTTGAGCAGCCCCAGCGAGCATAAGCTGCAGGGAAATCTTTACGATTCAGATCGTCAAGAAACGCACTGAGCAAACGCTTTTCCTGATAGTCCCTCAGAAAAAGATAAAGGGCCCCGGACGCTGTAGCAATAATGAGTACAGCAATCACAAGGCCCTTAATGATTCGTTCACGCTTGGCGTCACCTGCTCCGTAATTGTCAAGGTATCCAGCCATGTGGCTCACCTCCTTATGACAAAATGGACCCCACTAAAGATCGTTTTGTTCCTGAACGGAACCGATTACTTTACCGGGTAGGCTTTGTCGTATGCGGTTGTCGCTTCTTTCGTAATTTCCAGGCCCGGCTTGTAGAAAACGGTATTGGAAACGTCCACAACTACATCATAACCGCCAGCTTCAGCCAATTTCTTTACAACTTCCTGCATGCGGGTTGCGGCGCGGCCCAGAATGTCCTGACGTTCGCGATCAACATCGGCCTGCACGTCTTCGGTGAGACGCTGCAATTCGCGCTGCTTGCGTTGTCCGGTAACCTGCAATTCCTGCTCACCTTGTTGGGTCAGCTTGCCGGCCATGGTCTGCAACTTGCTTTGGATGTCTTCCAAGTCTTTTTGCAACTTGGCCATGCTATCGGTCTTTGGCTTGAACTTCACTTCCAGTTCAGCTTGTGCCTTCTTAATTTCGGCACTGTCGAGCACCGACTTCTGCAGGTTGATGATCGATACTTTCGATTGCGCCATCGACAGTGACGCGCTCACCACAATTCCTAAGGCGAGACTGAGCAGACGACGGCTCCAGGATTTCAGCATTGCAAAAACAGACTCCTTACGCTTAATATAGATTCTTTCCAGACTATCACACAGAGACACCGCCCGGCCAAAAAGACTGCGCCGAGTACCTGTTCCAAAACCTTAGTTTACAAGAGCTTCAGATAAAATACGACCGACAGACCCGCTCGGAATTTCGACGCCCAGAACGGTTGCCAGGGTTGGGGCAAAATCGTTGACGGCTGCTGGGTTGTGATAGTTTCCAGATTTAAACGGTGCGCCCATTAAAATCATCGGCACGTGAGTGTCGTAGTTGAACGGGGAAAAGTGACTTGTACCGGTGGTTTTGGTTGAGAAGATCCAATAGGGCTCCAGCACAATGGTGAGATCGGGTGAGCGTTCGGTGAAAAAGCCATTGGCGACGCGCATGCCGATGCGGTCCTGGACAAGCCGGCCTTCAACAATTTGATCGGCAGTGTATACACGCATAACGTGCGGCATGCGGCGGACAGCGGCGGCGGCTTCGCGGCGGGCATCAACCATGTTCACTTTGCGTGCAGCGGCCAATCCTTCGTCAATGTAGATCATGTCGCCGTTTTTGAAAGGCGTCCAGTTCCCTTCCCCGTAAAGTTCAGTGAGGCGGGCGTTGACAACCTTTTTGACCTCGTCACCATGAATTCTTCCGCCTGGCATGCGCCGCGCGGTGTTTACTTCAGGGACAGGAGCAACACCATGATCGGCGGTGAAGCCTACGATATAGGTGCCTTTTCCTAGTTTTCCATCGAGAAAATTGAAAAGCTTTCCAATGATGCGATCGGTCCGAATAGCCATATCGCGCACTTGCGGATCGTCAGGGCCAACGTTGTGGCCGACATAATCGTTGGCTGAGAAACTTACTGTCAGCAGGTCAAGAGTGCCGCGCTGCCCGAGCTTTTCTTCGACAATGGCGCGTTCGGTGAATTCTTCGATGATGTCGTTGCCGAAGGGGCTGCTTTCAATGGAGGTGTAAAATGCCTTGTCCTTTACCGTTGCCATGGTCTTAAATGCCTGGCCGCCTTCGAGAGGGCGCCATTGCTGACCGGCGTATTTATCGGCTGGCCGGGCACCATTGAGTTGCGAAACCCAAGCGGGAAGTGCGTTGAAATACCAGGTGCTGGAGACAAAATTTCCGGTGTCAATATCGAACCAATAAGCGGCGTCGGCCATACGGCCTGCGGGCATGATGGCACTGCGATCTTTAATGGAAATACCGATCACTTTGGATTGCCACTTGCCTGACATTTTCATCTCGTCGCCGAGGGTGCTAACAAGCAGGCGGTGCGGTGAAGAGGCACCTTTGGAATTTGAGCCTAGCTTGGTTACTTTGCCATCCACAACTTCGACTGAGGTGACTTCTTTGTTCACTTTGATGTCGCGATCAAACCATTCATTGGCGATAATACCGCTGATGTTTGGCGTTGCGCCGGTCAACATTGTGGAGTGGCCAACGGCCGTGACTGTGGGAAAGTGCTGATAGTGACCGTCAGTAAAAACGGCACCCTGAGTGAGCAGGCGGGCGAGGCCGCTGTTGTAATCTTTGCGAAACTTCAGCACATAGTCGTAACGAAACTGATCGACAGCAATGAACACAACGAGCTTGGGCGGCTTTGGCCCGGACTTGTCTTGCGCCAACACCAGAAGTGAGGCGAATAGTGCGAGGAATATTTTTTTCATTCTTTAGTCCAACAAAACTGCGCCGGTGCCGGCGATTTGATAGACAACCGAGCCACTTTTGATGGATGCGGGATCGAACTTACGGCCCTGTTCATCGGCTTCGTGTTTAGCCCTGGCGATGGTTTGTTCGCGTGTGAGCACGGACTTTTCCAGCTTGCCTTCGGCCACGGCCATTTTGCCCACCGCTTCTTTGGGGAACACAATATCGCCGTCGTTGACTTTGATGCGGAGCAGTTTGCCATCATCAGCGAGAGCCATCCAACAGCCGGCCATTTGGCATACTTCGGTTACTTTGCCCTTCACCTGTACGGTTTTGCCAACGGAGGCATCGGGCTTGGAAACCAGGTCGCTCACCATTTGCGGTTTGCCGAGAGTGAGAGGTTTGCCCAGTTTCTGGTCGGCCAGGCAGATGGATGCCGTAAGAAGGAGAAGTGGTAGGTGCCGCATATCTTTATAATTATCGCACCGCTTGTGCCAACTGCAAGGTGGGGCGAATAACGATAGTGTGGAATGTAATATCGATTGTGGATGCCCACAAATTGCCCCCTTCCAGCTCCGCGCTTTTCAAATGTAGTTTTTGTAGGCGTC
>JBBRJC010000475.1:0-4059 GCA_038220135.1 Bryobacterales bacterium
GATTGTTCAAATGGGGAATAAAGGAACTCTGTCGCCCCCGCGCGAAACGACCTCACAAGTACATTGGAGTCGTTGCTGGTGTGGATCCCAATTACGTGGATGACAGACTGGCTGGCGGTTATTTCCTGAATTACTTCAACCGCCTGGTCGAGATCTGTGCTGAGATCCAGCAAAACGACGTTTGGCCGCAACTGCCGTAGTCTTAATTCGAGAGACTGGCCAGTTAGGTAACCCTTCACATCGGCCAGCACTTGGAACGTGCGGTACAAGCTCTGCGCGTAGACAAAGTTTTGAGCCAATTCCCGATTCGGGGAGATAAGCAGTGCCGTTAGCTGTGAGTCTCGCGCCATAGTGAACCATTAACCAGTCGTTGAAATGAAGTGCAGAGCCTATTTCTTCTTAAACAATTTGCCAGCCATGGTCTGCCTGGGTTCTGCTGGGGCAGTTTCGTTTGAAGCTTTCGGCGAAGACTTCCGGTCTTCTTTCTTCGGTGGCATCACATAAAACTCTTTCGGGAATTTGATTTCAGGTGTTGGATCGCCCTTGCTGATTGGCGTTGTAATCTCCGGCGTCACCAGGACAATCAATTCCGATTTGCTGCGATTCTCTGTCCTACTCTTGAAGATCGTGCCGAGTAGTGGGATATTCGCAAGGCCAGGTACTTTGGATATCGTGTCCGTTACCCGCTCGTCGATCAATCCGCCGATTACGAAACTTTGCCCTTCGCCAAGCTCGAGATTTGTTTCCACTCTTCTGGTTCCAATAGCTGGAATCGTGTAGCCGCCAAAGGAAACGCCATTTGCCAAATCGATGGTTGAAACTTCCGGCTTAACGTACATCTTGATCGTGTTGTTTTCCGTGATTTCTGGTTTGAACGTGAGTTGCACACCAAACTGCTTGAATTGGATCGTGACCGCACCGGCATTGGATCCGCCTTGGAGCACTGGTACCGGAAATTCACCGCCAACCAGGAATGTAGCCTGCTGACCGTTATTGGTCACCAGATTCGGTTCGGCAAGGATCTGAAGCACGCCCTGTGACTGAAGGTCTTTCACGAATGCCCCAAGGTTGAGCCCGGGCAGGAATGCGAAGATGTTCATCAAATCGCTCATGTCGAAGTTTGCATTGCCAAGCGAGCTCTTCCCAAATGTTCCCGCAAAGGTTGGTGCTGCGATGCCGCCTGGTGTGACGCGGGCGATAGCATTTCCGGCACCAGAATTCGCCAAGCTGACACCGAACGCTTTGCCAGCGCTGTGGTTCAATTCAGCAAATTTCACCCGCAGCAAAATCTGCTTTTCCACCTTGGGCGGGGGCAGTTTCAAGTTATTGACAATAGTCTTGCCGAGCGAAGCGCACATGGCTGCAACGCGATCGCTAATAACCTGCGAGCTGACCTTGCCAATCAAAGTCACTGTGTCACGAGACGCTTGAATTTGGATGTCTTCAGTAGGGAATGTGGTCTTCAGCAGCTTTTTGAATGGTTCGAGATTATTCTCCACCGTGATTGAATAGAACTCGCGCTGTCCCGTCTTTGACCAGACGATGAGCGTTGATGAGCCAATTCCTTTCGGGTTGAGCAGGATTTCGCGCGTGGAAACAGCGACATAATCGGCCACTTCCGGATTACTGGTCGAGATACGGCCAATATCTTCGGGGTAGTCGATGACCACGCTTCTGCCAACGGTCATCTTCAATTCCTGCATCGACTGCCCTAATCCAACTGCGGCGATCATCGCCGTGAGCAGGATTAGCCGGGGACGCGTGGCCCCAACAAGGGACTTAATTGCTTTCAATAGTGTGTTCGGCTTCGACATTCAAAATCTCCCGATTTCCTAACATTCGCTTCTGATCCGTCAGATTCGAATTTGTTGATTTAGTTGGTTCGCTGCGATACTTGACCGACTGATTTCACGGTGCCGCGGAATTCGATAATTTCGCTTGGCGGCGGTGGTGGCAAAGGCGGCGGAGGCGCCACTTGAACCGGTACTGCATCCGCTTTTGCGACAGGTACAGGTCTCACACGCCGGGGTTTCGGTGCGCCCTCGTCAGAAGCTACAGTTTTCTTGCTTTCGACCGGCTTCGTGTAATTTCCATACAACGAACGCACTTGACGGCCTGGTGGCTTTGTCTCCCCGTTATCGTTGCCATTGCGAAGGATCAGTTGAATGCGGCCTTCGTTGCCTGCCAGCGTCAAGGTTTCAGCCTGTTCCGGAGTGGTCAGCAAGGTAACGGTGCTGGCGTTGATTGGCTGTCCACGGGCATCTGGCTGCATAGTTTGGCCGGCGGAAAGTACCAGCATGTTTTGCAGAACCGTTGTGGTAACCACTTCGTCTCCGTTTGGTGGACGGCCTGTCACCAGAACATCAACCTTCATCCCGGGCATTACGAACCCTGCCACACCAACCACTTCATTGACGCGAATTGTGACTGCACGCATTCCCGGAGGAATCATTGGAGAGATCATGGTGCCGGCGTTTCTCAGTCCAAGGCGGCCCTCAATGATCGTCTCGTCCTGCAAAATGCTGCTGATTGCGGGCCTGCTAACCACTTCTTCCACTTTGGAAAATGCCCCTTTCGGGAAGGCGTCAATAGCCACTTTGGTGAGCTTCAAGTCTTCTGCTTTGACTGTTACACCAACATTAATTGTCTTGGCGGCAACCACCAGGTCCTTAACATCGGTTTTCACCTGAGGTTGTTGCGAACTGCCAGCCTTGCCCACCATCTGGTAGAAAATACTCGATACCACCAGCGCGAAAACCAGACTTACACCAAGAACCGTTAAAAATCGTCGATCCATTTTGAGGTCTCCTCTAACTTCACTCAAAAATTGCTACATGCACCCAAAAACTACTCAAGAACCTATAAATTAGCCAGCAAAGCCAGCCAAACGCCAAACGTGATTGCCGGAGCGTAAGGGATTGATGCCCTCTTTTGCACAGCTTCCGGATCCAAATCTTTTGCAACCTGTTGTGTGCGCAGCTTCATTAGAGCGCGCCAGCCAAGCACCACAATCGCCATTACGCCACCGATTGCGGCCGTCCAAATTGCGGCCTCTAGAAGTACGCTGGCTTTTCCAAGCACCGCGCCGAAGCCCGCCATCAACTTCACGTCTCCTCCACCCATGCCGCCGAGTAGATAAAATGCCAGAAATACTCCAAAACCAGCTAGCGAACTCCAAAAAGCAGAAGCGATACCTTGCCCACCGCGCTCGTAGAAATGAAATCCCAACCCGCTGACCACAGCCATCATCGACGTCCAATTAGAGATTTCCCGGTGCCATAGATCTTCTACAGTCGCCGCAACTCCGATAATTAACGCCAAAATCAGTTGCCCTTCCATAGACTTAGGAACGCTTTCTTTCCGGCTTGACCGCCGGTAGCCATTCGCCAAAATTTGCAGTTTTCAGTAAAAGAGGGGCTAAATACCCACCCTCCAACGCAAACTCTTCGAGACTTTTCCCCGAAGGCAACCGCCAATCGGAATTCATTTCCATCTCGCTACCTTCGCCCACCGTCAAAACGGAGCCTGTAGGCTTATTGACGCGAGGGTTAATCTTGCTGGACTTCATGAATTACTGTCTCCTCTAATAATTTCGGCAGGATGGGTGGTTTTCATTAGGTCAACTAGAACTTTTTTCTCACTAGTGCTACTTCCTGACCCAATTTTCTAAGGTCTTTATTTATATCGCTTTACGAAAAGAATAGCTTCGCCGTCATCCTCAACCACCTTCCACTCGGAATGCCGTTTCAAGATGCTTGCCAGTGGCCAGTTAGGCGGTATAAATGCCGCTGTAAAATCATGCTTCTTAAGCACTTGCTCCCAATCGTAGCTAGCCTGCATGAGCGAGATATAATCCTTCCCCAGCATCGGTCCGTAGAAATCGCTACGTCCGTCAAAGAAAACCCGGACCTTCGGATAGAAGCGGTAAATCATATAGTCGCCCCATTCATCTGGAGCCAGAACGCGGGAATCGGTCAAGGTCTTGGCATACTTGGTCACCATTGCCACCGGGAAGCGCTCTTTCGGGAAATCTCCCGGCCAGCGGTTGGGATCGCTCCA
>JBBRJC010000476.1:0-4050 GCA_038220135.1 Bryobacterales bacterium
AGTTGTACACCTTTGAAGGAGGTGACTACGGCGCCTTCCCGCGCTGCCGTTTTTTGAAGTTTGACCAAATCGAAGCGGCCGCTGGCGATCACCAGCATGTGAGCCGGAAGCTTGCCCTTGTCGCCAGATACCGGAGAGGACACAAGCAGACGTTCCACATTGCCCAGCATTTCGCCAATGGCTTTCCATTGTGCGCCTTCGGCAGAAACCGACTGCATCGCCTTCCAATCGATGCCTGCAAGCAGTTGGGCATCGCGGTGCGCGAAGCGCCAATAGGATGGCTCGAAATTGGTGCGGCCTACGGTGGCAGCACCAAACATCATCGAACTGGTCAACAACGAGGCTAGAAATACCGTGCGCATCTGATTACTCCACGGGCAGAAGAACTTTGTTGCTCTCCTGTCCGTTAACTCGAACTTTGATTTCGATTGTGCCGGAAGGAAATTCCGGAACAATTTTGAACTTTGAAGCAACTGTACCGATCATTCCTGGAGCGGCAAAAGCCGAAGTAGCCACAGAACGGAAATCACCAGCGAATAGCTCCACATTTTCCATCAAATTGTAGGCTGGAAGATCGGGGATGGCAAAGCCTTCGGGGACCGGACGTTGGTAGCTTCCGAAGCCAGTACCGTAGAGGGTAATTGTTTCGCCTTTCTTAGCCGGACTTTCCGACGTCACCGGTTTTCCATCTTCGTGGAGCGCGACAGCAAAGCCTCGGCTATCGACGAAAGTGGCAAACAAGCCAGGTGCATTTTTGACAATGTTGAATGGCGCCTGAACCTCCAATTGGCTTGGCAGGCGAACCGACAGCATTTGATTGCCTTCGGTGGCATCACCTGGAAGAACTGCATTGATTTGAACGGGACTGACAAAGATTAGTGGCAACAAACGGTCGTTCCAACGAACAGTTACCCCACCCAGCGTTTGCGGAGCAGGACTCCCCCCGCCAACAACTGTGTCGTTTGCAAGAGAAGCACCATAAACAGAGATGATTGACCCAGGAGCTACCCCATCAACTGGGGTGACGCCGGCCGAGTTACGGACACCTGTCGGTTCAATAAATGCCACTTTGTCGAGCAGTGCCCGCGCCGAACGCGGCACCAGCATAGAGATGGAACCGGATTTCAGGGAACCTTGCAAATCACCATCCCAGCGACGGAAACGGAATCCCTTATTGGTTTCGACTGTGACAAGAACCTGGGTATCAGGAGAGTAGAATCCATCGGCTGAGGCGGGCTGTATACGGAAAGTGGCGCCTTCGGATGGATCAGCAAGTATGGTTAGCCGGTTCATTGTTCTGTAAGAGGCTGAAACGCGCATATCGTCGGCACCAATCTTGATCATTCTCGCGGCGATTGCTGAGCCATCACTCCATCCAAGAAAATCCGTTCGGGTGGCGTCGCCTAGTGAGATGGAAGTTGGAGCACCTATGGCGATATCGCTGCCTGAAACTTTATCCACGATGCACGGAGAACTACAATCGGCGCCATCCACCTGCAACCGGATGCCGACTTGCGAAGTGGTAACGGTGAGGCGGGGAATGATTTGATAATTGGCAATCCAGCGAATGCCACCGGAAGCTGGTGTTTCCGTAGGTACGGTCAAATCCTGCTGCGCATCGCCACCATGGGTCCAACCAGTAAAGCGGTATTTCCGCCCTTTAGCATCTGTCGTTTCCGGCGGCGCAATGATCGTATGCTTACTCTCGATGGCCCAAGTGAAATTATAGGAAGGCCAACTGTCACGGCCGTCCACGTTAAGCTTTAGATTTGTCGGATTTGTAAGAAAAGAAACGGTTACGCCACGCTTGAAACGCCCAACGATTTTCGTTGGAATATTCACGTCCGTGACTTTGTAGACCGTGTTCTGGCCACCACCGATATCGAAGGAATCAAAGACCCACGCTTGGCCTTTTGCATCCATTTGTGGCGAAACGGCTCCCAAGACTATACTCTGGCCTTCACCGAAATCCATGATCCCAGGAGGTCTTGAGGCATAAGCGGCGCCTGGAAGACTGGTGGGAATCGCTTGACGGTCAACAAGAAGTTGCAACTCCAGCGGATCAGTCAGGAATGTCACTTGCTTTGCAGGAGCGAAGCGAGGAGCAAGCACGGTCGGGCCAGTCAAAACAAAGGAGTTGATGAAATCATTCGAGATTCCGTTGTTCAGCGTCCAACCTTGAAAGATGAAACCAGGATAGGGGTAGGCCGAAAGTGAAACCGTACTGTTTGCAGCAACATAGAATCGTTGCGAGGAATCATAGCAGACTCCGGAAACATAGACGACCCCGGGGAACTGAATCACAGGATTGTTCACCGTTGGTTGATTTGAATTACCTGGATAGGAACACACAACTGGCCGCGTCGGGTCTGGAGCAATATTGAATAAGAACAGGTCAATACGGTAGGCAATACCAATCGTGGCAATATAATCGGTAACGGTTGGATTTGCGGTAATTGTAACGATCGGCGAATTCGCCGTGAAAGTGCCGGAGGCGTTTGCCCACGAAGTGAAGCTATATCGAGTGGTTGCTGTGGGGTCAGTTTGCCCCAGAACTGCCTCGAGCGTGTGCTTTGAGCCGGCCTGCCAGAGAAATGTCTGAGCTTGCCGGTATTCGATGCCATCCACCAGGAACGCGGTTCCAGGAGCAGTTGTCGAAACGCGCGAGGATACCACCTGTGCCTCGCACAGCCCTGCAGCGCTTACCCCAACAAGCACCCAGACCGCCAACATTAAACTACGCATTTCGAGAAATCTAGCAAGTTGCATCATCGTCCATTTACACCTACTTGCACTTTCGGCTGAATGGTTGAACTTCTACATACAGGAATTCACCTAGATTGAAACTAAGCGAAAATTAAGGTGGGTCGGCGGGCAAAGATACGAACGCGGGCTTAAAGGATTCAACTTAAAGGGCTACCGAAGCGTTAACCCGCCATCAACAGCCAGCACTTGTCCGGTAATAAAATCTGGACACTCCAAAAAATAAAGCACGGCGTCAGCAATTTCGGGACCGGTGCCGTGACGCTTGGCAGGCGTCGCACGAATTAATGCGGCAACCGCAGGCTCGCGCTCCTCACCGAAGGAAATCACACCCGGCGCCACCGAGTTCACTGTAATCTGCGGTGCCCAAGCCTTCGATAGCGATTTGGTGAGCATGATCACTCCGGCCTTTGACGAACAGTAATGGGCATGGTCAGCCCAGGGCCGAATCCCACCCATTGAACTGATGTTTACGATACGTCCTTGCCCGCGATCGAGCATCCGCCGCGCTGCTTGTTGCGCACAAAAGAACGTCGCCTTGAGATTCACGCTGTGAACGAAATCCCAATCCGCCTCGGTAATATTGAGCGGATCAAATTGCGTAAAGCGGGCAGCGTTGTTCACCAGAAAATCCAGACCGCCCAGGCGCTCATCAATCTGCCGGAACATCGCTTCAATACTGGAGACGTTTTCCAGATTGGCTTCAAACAATTCAGCCCCGCCGCAATCTGCCGCAGTGCGTTCAGCGTCTTCTCGCGAGGTGTTGTAGTGGATTGCCACCCGGGCACCTTCAGCGGCCAGCCGGAGCGCAATGGCACGTCCAATGCGCCTGGCACCGCCAGTCACAAGTACAGTTTTTCCAGTTACGCTGGCACGAGGGGAGTTAGACATTCGGGTCACCATGCACTTCCACGTCATCATCACCCGGTTCCAGCTTCGGCTGAGGCAGTTTTCCTGCCCAGTTTGCCCACATCCAAAATACTGCGGTTGTTGAACTGAGGATGCCCGAAATAATTCCAATCACCCGCGGACTATAGGTATCAGAAGCAATGCCCGCACCAAACATCGAAAGCATCATCATCGACCAGGTAACAGTTTCCAGTGTAGAAAAAACGCGGCCCCGATATTGGTCTTCGATAATTTTCAAAAGCCGGCTGAAATTGAGTACGCTCGATACAGCCACACTGGCCCGTGAAATACCGATGAACAGCAGTGCCAACGGGAAGCTCACCATCATGCTGAAGATGATGTAAGTTACCCCGTGAATGATGTAGCAAATGGCGATGG
>JBBRJC010000477.1:0-4044 GCA_038220135.1 Bryobacterales bacterium
AGTAAGAATTTGCGTGAGATGCACCTGCTTGCCATTGCGGATATTTTCGCTGGTACCATGGCCTGGCCAACCGCGCCAATAGTCGAAATTATCAGCGGGCATTTTGTTGCCGACGCCGTATTTGCCGATGAAACCGGTGCGATAGCCGGTGCGACGCAGCACATTGTAATAGGTGTTGGGGCGATCAGCTTCGTTAAGCGGGGTAGCGAAATCCTGAATACCGTGGCAGCGGGAATGCAGCCCGGTGAAGATGCTGGCACGGCTGACGCAGCAAATGGCGGTGGTAACGAAATTGTTTTCAAAGACTGTGCCAGATCGGGCGAGGCGGTCCACATTCGGCGTTTGAATGATGGTGTTACCCATGCAGCCGAGGGCGTTCCAGCGTTGGTCATCGGCGAGCACCAGAAGGATGTTGGGGCGGGCTGGATTTGGGGCTCCACGCAATAAAGCTGGAGCCATACCTGCCAATAGAAAATCGCGCCTGTTCAAGTTCATCATTATCCTTGCACCTTCTGTGCTCAACTATCTTAGCCGAGCGGTGGGCAAGGATGAAAATTTCCGTTAGGCTAAGCTCCACTCATGGAATTCAAAATTCTGAATCTCCATTGAAGCAGTACCGTTGCTGCAACCGATAACGAGACCTTGGGCCATCAATTTACCGGGCGATTTGCCGACATCCTGGGCTGGCCAGTTGATTTCCAGTTCCAAACCAGCGCCGGGAACCAGGAAATGCTCTGTCGAGAACCGGACGCCCTTAGAAGACATATTAACGGTTTTGCCGACCCCAACCTCATGGCCATTCTTGTTGTCCAAAATTGTATAGGTGACATCGCGTTCTATAGCGAAGCGGTCGAAAGTACGGCGATCTAATTTACGGGCTTGTTGGGTCAACTGAATTACTCCGGCACTCAAAATTTCTTATTAGATGATGAAGCGATCGATGAGTAGGAGCAATGGTAAAACAGGCTTAATTAGAGGGCTACCCCAGATTCAGGCGGCGTAGTACTTCGGGTTCACGACCTTAGGACACAGTCCAGTAGGCAAGGCCGCACCCCTTCTGCGCTCCACTATTTTAACTTTGCCAACTGTCCAATCACATGTTGCAGCGCAGCTTCCAGCATCGCCTTGTGACGCGGATGCGTTGCCAGTTCCAGCTCCCTTTCCAGGCGAGTCTGTTCCAAATCCAGTCCGTGCCGGCTGGCCAGGCGGATCCGTTCTGCAGGCGTCAATTCCGGCAAACTTTCGCGCCGTGCAGCTTCTTCCTGCTGCGATTCCACATCTTTGCTTTCCCAACCTCTAGACATTATTTCCCCTTGAACTGCCGGGCCCCTTCAATAATCCATTGACGGATCACAGCTACCTCTTCAGGCTTCAGCGGTGGACCGTGCAAAGGCATCCTACCACTTTCGATCACCTGAAGAAGTGTTGAATCTTCGCTCCCCGGCTGGAGCACTCCGACACCGATCAAAATCTTCCGGTTCAGCACATTAATGCCTCGCTCAGTAACCCGCTTTCCATGGCAGCCGGAACAGCGCATCGTAAGAATGCGCCCAGCCTTCGCCGTCACCTCACGATCAGGCTTGGCAACGGCTGCAGCAGCCACTAATAAAAATAGGGCCAGACGCATCGGCATCACTTATGCAACCGCACGGTGGACACCACTATGCCCAACTCGCGCAAATCCTCGCCTGTCGGTGGCAGACATCCTGACAGCGTAAATTGAATCACTTTACCGCGGGCATTGGCAGGAAGTGCGCGCAAATAGGTACGATTACCGGGTGCTTCAAACAGCATCGGCTCAAATGCAATTCCGTCCAACTCACTTTCGAGCGTCACTGCGCCAACGTGATCAAAGATAACTTGCGGAAAAAAGAAGTCGATGGCTATTCTTGCAGCCTTATCCAGTTCCATCGGGATGCGTAATGAAAACTGGCGCTTGGTCCATCTCCACGATTCCCCATCACCGGGGTGCCACCCCTGCAATAAGTCGACATTACTAAACTGATGCAGACTGCGCAACAAACAAAATGCCCTCTGGTCGCGCTCAATACTATCGGGATCGGAACCTTCGCTATACCCAATGGTGTCGAAAGAACAAACCTGCCAGCCGGCGCGTTCCAGCAGACGGCGCAATGCAGGCTCAGAAAATATCCAATAATTGCTCGGGTCTGTATTCAACTCATCGGCACCCAGCAAATAGGCCAGCGGCTCGCCCGATACTGGAAGCCCTTTCGGCGAAACGGTTGCGATGCGGGTGCTGAGAAAGCAATATTTAACGCGTTTGGAGAGCTTTTCCAACGCATAAAACGGATTCTTCAGATGATATAGAATGCCAAGAAAAAAGACCGCATCAAACTCCCCTTCCGGGACGATGAAATCGAAATCAATGTCGGCTTCTTGAATGTCGATATTCGAACCAGTAGCCTGTTTCAGCGTTCGAATGCCCTGCATTAAATTGGCGTTGGTGAGCGGATAGTCAACCGCGGTGACTTTGCATCCAAGCGATTCCAGGAAAAACGCCCATTCTCCATCAGCCGCCCCGATGTCCAGCACACGCCCACCCATAACCTGCGAAAACACCGCACGGCTTTCGCCTTTCAGTTGATCGTCCAGATGCTCCACATTGCCGAGCGTGTAGTAGGGATACCACGGAAACTCTACAGCCAGCGTGCTTTTCAGCGTCTCCAGTTTGTGGTAAAAATCGAGAGCCTTCGCCCTAACCTCACTCAGTTCCATGACTCTTTAGAATATCAGCGCGAGCACAAAAAAAGGCCACTCATAAAGAGCGGCCTTCAGGATCATTTTTCGAATTAACGGCGCGCACGACATCGCGCGTTCCAAAGCTACGCGAACAGGTACAGCGAACGGTTAAGCCTCAGATTTATTGGCAGGAGGTCTACCAGGCTTTTTCTTTTTTTCCGGAGGTGCTGCCGCATCCGCATCCGGATCGGAATTGCGTGCCTCAACCAACCATGTTGGCGGACGGCCGCGGCGCTTACCACGCCCATCAGCCAAACGCTCCAAGGTCAAAATTGCTTCGTCAATTTGCGCTCGTTCTGTCTTTAAATCGGCCAGAATTTTTGTGACGTCCATATTGTCTCCCAGTTGGTCATCCTTAAGGTGGTCCTGATTTGGAACAAGGAACCTCCCTTCTCTTACTCTTATGAGTGTAGTTTTATCGTATTTACCGTTCAGAATCAATAGCAATGTTCCAATTTCGGAACAAATATTTCAAAGCTTTACAATTTCTGACCCTTCCCGAACCAAGGGACTGCCAACTATTCATCCCGGAATGGATCTACTTTGACGCTAAATCCGCCTTCCGTTTCCAGTGGAAGTAGAACGGTAATCCGATCACAATAATCACTAAACCCATTAAGCTTTCGCGCGGACGGCTTTGGAAAGTTGAGGCTAGAAGTGCAATTGCAACCAGCACAAACACAATAGGCACAATAGGATAGCCCAATGTCTTGTAAGGGCGCGCTAAATCAGGACGCTTATAGCGAAGCACCAAAACGCTAGCGGTGGCCATGCCGTAAAGTATCCAACTTGCGAAGATCACGAGGTTGAACAAATCGTCGTACCGGCCCGTCAAAGTGATCAGCATTGACCAAACACTCAAAATAATTATTGAATTTGCCGGAGTGAAGTATTTTGGGTGAATTTCCCCGATCGAACGAAACATCAGCCCATCGCGCGCCATGGCAAAGGGAACCCGCGCCCCAGTCAGGATAGATCCGTTGAGCGCCGCGAAGATGGAAATCATCGCCGCAACACTAACCAAGGCTGCACCGGGAGCACCATAAATGCGCCGCATCATCTCACCTGCCACGCGGTCTGCATGCCCAACTGAATCGGCCGACAGCACATAGAAGTAGGCTACGTTGGTCAGCATGTAGATCACAATCACAGCGAATGTCCCAATGATTAACGCAAGCGGCAAATTCCGTTCCGGATTCTTCACTTCGCTTGAAACCATGCTCACATTGTTCCAACCGTCGTAAGCCCAAAGCGCTGCTACCAAAGCCGCGAAAAAGCCACTCA
>JBBRJC010000478.1:0-4040 GCA_038220135.1 Bryobacterales bacterium
ATCGTCGACAATCTTCGATTGATGCGGCAACAAGTCGGACACTTCAATGCCGGATTTTCCGTACTTGGCGAAGGTGCGTTTGGTGCCCAGAAGCTTGGCTTCTTTGGCCACAAATTGATACTTCGCTTCACCAAAACTGGCAGGACGCTTTTGACCGTCAAGCTTGTTGAGTAGCGGCTTGGGGTCGAACGTTTCCATGTGACTGGGGCCACCGGCCATGAACAGGAAGATCACTGATTTCGCCCTGGATGCTTTGTGTGGTGACTTGGGTGCAAGGGGATTGATTGCGGCAGCTTGCGCCATCATTGCGCCGAGGGCCAAAGCGCCGAAGCCGCAACTGGAGTCCTTTAGAAACTCGCGGCGATTTTTTGTCCAACGAATATGTTCTGGCATTTGCGATTACTCCACGTACAAGAATGCGTTCAAGTTGAGCAGGGCCAAGGCGAATTCTCGAGTGGAATTCTTCTCCTTGATGTAGGCGAGTGCCAAATCGCGTTCCTTCGGTTTTGGGGCGCGGCCAGCGGTTAACAGATAGGCCAGGTTCACTTGTTTTGCGGCATCGGGGCCGGCTTCCTTTTCAATTCGCGCGGCCAAAGCGAGTGCCATGCGATTTGAAAGATCGCCATTCATCAGCTCAAGCGCTTGCGGCGCGTGGGTTGACGATTGACGGCGGGCACAACTGGTTTGCAGGTCGGGCGAATCAAACACCTCCATGAACGGCAGCCGCAAATTGCGTTTGGCGATAAGGTAGACGCTGCGCCGGCTGTGATCACTTTCGTTTGGGGTGACGGTCCACTGCGAGGGCTTATAAAGCAGGTTGATCAGTTCTTTTTCCACTGGCACAATCACACCGGGCCCACCCATTTTTGCGTCCAACTGGCCACTGACTGCGAGCATGGCGTCGCGCATCTCTTCGGCTTCCAGGCGACGGCGTTCGTAATGCCAGAGCAGACGATTTTCCGGATCCTTTTCGGTTGCGGCTGCTCCCATTGGCGAATGCGAAGATTGCTTGTAAGTATTGCTGGTGACCATCATTTTGTGCATCGGCTTCATCTTCCATCCAGATGCGGCGAAGGTGTTTGCCAGGTAATCCAACAGATCGGGATTGGAAGGTTTCTGGCCCATACGTCCAAAATCGTTGGGTGTGGAAACGATGCCTTGCCCGAAGTGGCCAAGCCAAAGGCGATTGACCATCACACGTGCGGTAAGGGGATTGTCTTTATCTGTAATCCATTCGCCTAGTTTAGTGCGGGGATTTTCCAGCGATTGCTTTTCCGGTGCACCGTCGGGAAGTAGTACGCCAAGAGGGCGCATGCCCACCGCGTCGCCCGGTTTGCTGTAATCGCCGCGTGGCAAAAGATGAATTGGCGACACCTTATCAAACTTGTTTTCCACTGTGAATAGCGCAGGCGGCGGGGGTGGAAGTTGGTCTGTCAAATCTTCCATCTTCTTTTCCAGCTCAGTTAATTCTGCGCCCGTTTTATCGCGCATCTGGCGGCGAAGCGTTTTGATCGCGTCGGTGGTCTTGGCCGATAGCTTGTCCCACGCCTCACGCTCATCTTTGGTTGCAAGGTCGACATCTTTATCCCAGGTTGCGCCGAAATAGGCTTGAATGCGGTAGTAGTCGGATTGGCGGATGGGATCGAATTTATGATCGTGACAGCGCGCACAGCCCAGCGTTACACCCAGAAATGCAGCGCCTACTGCGTTGGTCATTTCCGTGAGCACTTCGTTGCGCGAGCTGGCCACTTCCTGATTGCCGGCGTTTTTGCGTAGCGGCCCAAGGCGCTGGAAACCGGCGGCGGCGAGCTTGGATTGCTCCTTCGAATTGATCTCGTCACCAGCTAACTGTTCCAGAATAAATTGGTCGTAAGGCTTGTCGTTATTGAGTGATTCGATAACCCAATCACGAAAGCGCCAGGCGCCGTTGCGGTGATTATCGTATTCAAAACCATCGGTCTCAGAATAACGGGCCACGTCCAGCCAGTGCTGGCCCCAACGTTCGCCGTAGCGCGGGCTGGCAAGCAATTTATCGACAACACGCTCATATGCGTTCGGGGTTTTGTCGGCGAGAAAAGCCCGAATCTCTGCGGGCGACGGAGGCAAACCGATTAGATCGAAATAGACACGGCGTAGCAGCATTTCCTTGGTGGCGGCAGGTGCGGGACGCAGTTCGGACTTGATCAATTTAGCGAGTACAAACGCGTCCATAGGATTGCTGGCCCAGGCACGATCTTCCGGTTTTGCAAACACTGGTACGGTCGGATTTTTGCGCGGTTGGAATGCCCAATGCTTGCGCTCAACTGGAGTGTAGGTCCCTAGCGGAGCGACAGTTTCCGCAGCAAGCACTACACAAATCGCACCCAAACATGCTGGTACAAAGGTTTCATACTTGCTCAAATTATATACCTTACGGTTGTTTACCGTTGAAAGCTCTGGCAGGGATATAATTTTGAGGTTATGTCAAAGATCCTCTTGTCGTTGCTGCTTTCAGCGATTTGCCTTTTTTCGGAACCTCGCAAGCTTGACCCGGTGCGATTGGATGCGATCGAAAAACGGATGCAGAGCTATGTAGATCGAGGAACGATTGCTGGTGCAGTAACGTTGGTTGCACGCGATGGAGTGTTGGGGAAAGTGGGGGTGGCAGGGTATCAGGATTTGGAAGCGAAGAAGGCGATGCGGCCGGATACGTTGTTTCAGATCATGTCGATGACGAAGCCTGTAACCGGTGTGGCCCTGCAAATTCTGGTGGACGAAGGCAAGCTTTCGCTGAGTGATCCAGTGGAAAAGTATCTGCCCGAATTTCGCGGCCAATGGATGGTGACTGAGAAATCTGCAACTGGTATCAGCATGAAGAAGCCGTCGCGAGTGATTACCATTCGTGATTTGATGACGCACACAGCAGGCATGCCGACGGATTTTCCGAAGCCTGTACAGGATTCGCGGTACCAGCGCACGTTGACGGAACTGGCTGCGATTGCGTCACAACAACCGCTGGAATTTGAACCGGGCACGAAGTGGACCTATTCCAACACTGGGCTGGCAACGTTGGGCCGCATTATTGAAGTGGTGTCTGACCAGCCGTATGAGATGTGGGTGCAGCGGCGGATTTTTGATCCTCTGGGTATGAACGATACGCACTTCGCGCCGCCCGCTGAAAAGCAAAGCCGCGTGAGCATGGCATACGCATTGTTGAATGGAAAGCTGGAAAAGGCTGATGTGGATTACACGCGCAAGGGTGCAAAGATGGCAGGGCCGGCGGGCGGATTGTTTTCCACTGCTTCTGATTTGGTGAAGTTTTATACGATGATGCAGCGCGGTGGTGAATTGAACGGGAAGCGTGTTTTATCGAAGGCCTCAGTTGAAGCGATGACGAAGCTGCATACGGGTACGATTGATCCCGCCGGACATGGTGCGGGCATGGGCTATGGATTAACGTGGACCGTGGTGAAGGATGCGCGCGGCACGACTGATCTGCGTTCGGAAGGGACGTACGGGCATGGCGGCGCGTTTGGAACGGATGCGTTTGTAGATCCGGTGCGGGGTGTGATCGGCATCTTTCTAATTCAGCGGACCAGCGGTGGTGGCAGCAGTGAACGCGATACATTCCGGGCAATGGCGGAAGCTGCGGCGATTGATTAAGGACAAAATTGAATGAAACATTTTCTTGCCTTTTTGTTGTTGGCGTCAGTGAGTGCAGCCGATATTGATGCGAAGCGGCTGGCACTAATTTCCGAGCGCATGCAGGGCTTTGTGGACAAGAGTGAGATCGCAGGGGCGGTTACGCTGGTTGAACATAAAGGCAAGGTGGCGCATCTTTCGGCTGTTGGATTTAGTGATCTGAAAGCGAAAGTGCCGATGGCGAACGATACGATTTTTGAAATCATGTCGATGACCAAACCAGTGACTGGCGTAGCGATTATGATGCTGGTGGAAGAAGGGCGAGTGGTGATTTCAGACCCTGTTGAAAAGTATCTGCCGGAATTTCGTGGGCAGATGTTGCAAGTGGGAGACACGCTGAGGCCGCCTGCACGCAAGAT
>JBBRJC010000479.1:0-4034 GCA_038220135.1 Bryobacterales bacterium
CAACAAGCCCACGCAAGAGGGCCTGTTTCAGCACTACAAAGCAATTGCCGCAGAAACGGAATTGCCGATTATAATCTATAGCGTTCAGGGTCGCACTGGCATCAACGTTGAGCCTTCTACATTGAAGCGGCTTTCCGAAATTCCGAACTTCGTAGCGGTAAAAGAAGCCTCGGGAAACATCTCGCAAATGGCGCGCGTGGTGCATGAAGTTCCTTCGAATTTCCACGTGCTTTCCGGCGACGATTCGATTACCATTCCGCTGATTGCGCTTGGTGGCAAGGGTCTTATTAGCGTTGTGTCGAACGAGATTCCGGCAGAGATGACGCAGCTAACGCGGCTTGCGTTGAATGGCGACTTTGCCGGTGCACGCGCGCTGCAACGCAAATTTCTGCCGCTGATGGAAGTTAACTTTGTTGAAGCGAATCCCCAACCTGTGAAGGCTGCGATGGCCTTTATGGGCTTGCTTCGACCAGTTTGGCGCTTGCCCATGGTATCGCCCCAGCCGGAGAGTTTTGCGCGCATTGAAAGGGTTTTGACTGATGTGAATTTGCTTGCGCATCGCAGCACACACGTGGCGGGTTAAGGAAACATGACGCAACTGCAACAGCAAATTGAAGAGGCTTTTGACAATAAGCCGGCGAAGTATACCGAAGAACATTTTTCGCTCTTCGCCAAATTTAAGCAAGCTCTAAACGCCGGACAAATTCGCTCGGCTGAACCGGATGCATCCACTGCAACCGGTTGGCGCGTGAACGCCTGGGTGAAGAAAGGGATTCTGCTTGGCTTTCGTTTAGGTTCCATCGTTGACATGTCGATCGATGCTTCGCGCCTGCCATTTTTCGATAAAGCCACCTATCCGCTAAAGACGATCGGCATCAACAGCGGCGTGCGTATTGTCCCCGGCGGATCAAGCATTCGTGATGGCGTGTACCTGGCTTCGGGCGTAACCTGCATGCCACCCATGTACATCAATGTTGGCGCTTATGTTGACGAAGGCACGATGGTGGATTCCCACGCTTTAGTGGGTAGTTGTGCGCAAGTGGGAAAGCGTTGCCACATCTCCGCCGCAGCTCAAATTGGTGGCGTGTTGGAGCCTGTTGGTGCGCTTCCGGTGATTGTGGAAGACGATGTATTGATTGGTGGCAATTGCGGCGTCTATGAAGGCACAGTGCTGCGTAAACGGGCAGTGCTTGGCAGCGGCACAATCTTAAATCGCTCCACTCCGGTTTATGATCTTGTAAATGGTACGGTGCATCGGGCAACCGATGAGAATCCCTTGATTATTCCAGAAGGTGCAGTTGTTGTGGCTGGCTCCCGTGCGGTAACTAGCGGCGTAGGTAAGGATTGGGGTATTTCGCTGTACACGCCGGTTATCGTGAAGTACCGCGACGAAAAAACAGACACCAAAGTTCAACTGGAAGATTTGCTGCGATAAAGCTTTTCAAGCGCACTGATCGTTACTTGAGCGGTGCGCTTCCATCGAAATGTTTTTGCGCGTTCGCGGCCTGCGGCCGACAGCCGGCTGCGAACGCTTTCACTTTCCACTAACACCACAAGGCATGTAGCCAAATCCTCTTCATCATCCGGTTGAAATTTCAAAGCTGCTTCCCCGGCGTTAGATGACATTGGTTCCACGTCCGCGCAGACTGACGGGATGCCCACTGCCATGGCTTCAATCAACGGAATGCCAAAGCCTTCAAACAGGGAAGGGAATACAAACGCATGGGCATGCTTATAAAGGTCATATACCTCTTCGCGCGGTATCCATCCGGTGATCCGTACATGCTCGCTTAAATCAAGATTCACCACCAGATTTTCGATCACCTCAGCATGAAATCCGCGCATGCCAGCAAGCACTAATTTGTATTCTGGATGCGTTGTCCGAAAGCTGGCATAGGCTTTCAACAATAGCTCTAAATTCTTATGCGGATGAAGTGTGGACACGCATAAAATATAGGGTTTGGTTGTGGTCGCCTGGCGTGTTTTCCCGAGTTCGAAAAAATAATCTTCAACACCTAAAACCGCCACTTCGGAAGGTCTTCCAAAGTACGAAAGAATGTCTTTGCTGGTTGCTTCTGAAATAGAAAGCAGGCAGTCTGCTCGTTGAATTGCCGCGCCTACCAGCAATCGCCAAAAGATGAGATCTATTGGCTTGAAGAATTCCGGATGGCGTTTATATTGCAGATCGTGAATGAAAGTTGCTTGCGGACAATGGCAGAAATAGGGTGACGTAAAGCCTGCATTCAGCATTACGTCAATCTTCATTTTCCGGGCAGACCATGGAAGCAAAGTCTGTTCCCAAATGATCCGCGCCGGGCGATTGGTTGCGGCAACATTCTGCTTAACTTCCTGGAAGTTCTTCGCGCGTGGCACCAAGTCCGGTCCAGTCTCGCGATTGGTAAAAACGAAATATTGGTTCTTGCCGTCAGCACCACTCAAAGCCAGCAACAGGTTGCGCAGAAAAATTTCCGTTCCCCCAACAGCGCCGGGAATCAAGTACAGCGCGTTAATGCCGATGCGCAATTCTGGTCACTTCCGCACGGCCGCAGCCCGCGCCTTTTGTTGCATGGCATTCGCCAACGATTGCCTTACCGCCTGGTTCTTTGAGTCCAACCGCAACGCCCTGTTATAGGACTCAATCGCCTTATCAAAATCCCTCATCTGTAAATAGATGTTGCCACGATAAACCGGTGTTACGGGGAATCCATGGTCGCGTTGTTCGGCAACGTCAAGCTCCAGCAACGCCAATTCCGGCTTACCCTGCTTGGCTAGAACCATTGCCATAGTTGAATGAACGTGCGCATTATTTTCAAACGCCGCAGCAAGTTTTAGTTTCTCTAAGGCATCGTCGAAATGGCCGGCACAATCGGCCGCAAGTGCCCAATCCATATACAGCCGGTAGTCGGGCTTTTCCAGTTGGGCGGCTTTAGCATACTGCAGCGATGCTTCTGCGCAATTGCCAGCCGAATACAGCGCAAATGCTAATTGGAAGCGTGGTCGCGATTTGTTGGGCCCCTTGTCTACGCTGTCTTTCCATAGGGAAATGGAACTGGACCACACCGAATTGCGCACATAAGTTGCATAGCCTGATGCCACCGACGCCACGGAAATTACAGCAATCAATGCCGCTCGCGACAAGCGAATCATCGGCAGGAACTGCGCTACAACAAAGCAAAGGCCAATCAACGGCAGGTACATGCGGCGTTCAATCAATGTGTCTCTAATCGGAATTACGGACGACGTTGGTGCCAGCAAAATCAAAAATACTAAGATCCCGTAGGATGCCAGCGGATACTTTTTCCGCCAAATCCAGGCAGCAACCACGGCGGCCAACAAAAATGCACCGGCAAAGATTGCACCATGATCAAACAACGTGAAAGAGATGGCTTGATCGTGATCAATGTTCTGCCCCACAGGCAGCAGGAACATTTGAATATAAGTGCAAATCGCCCGGAACTGTGTGAATAAATACTGATACCACGTGAATTCTTTTATGCTGAAACCAGCTGAATCAGCGCCACGAACAATGCGCAACGCAACAAAGACGCCATACGCACCACCGGCGACAATCGGCACATAAACCCGCCAATTCTTCTTGATCCCTTCCAGCTTGAAGCCCGGGTTGAAATAGTAATCAGTCAACAGCATCAGGATCGGCAACACCGCCGTGTGTTCCTTAGTGCGCGCCGCCATGCCAAAGAAGATCAGCACCAGTACCGTTTCAATCCACCCAATCGCATCGCCACGCCGGTAAAGAAAAATGATAAATGCCACCAAAAACAGCAGCCCACTGAACGACTCAGAGCGACCAGCGATGTAGGCCACCGATTCAGTCTGCAACGGATGAAATAAGAAAATAAGAGCTGTGAATGCCGACAAAACTTCCGCCGTCCACCTATCCGCTATAACGCTGGTAATCACTTTTCTGGCCCAAAGCCACACCAGTGCTCCCGCAAGAATGTGGATGAAAATATTAATCAGATGGTAGTAGTAAGGATCAAGTCCAAAGGCCCGCGTATTGGCCCAGTAGCTGG
>JBBRJC010000480.1:0-4022 GCA_038220135.1 Bryobacterales bacterium
ATGTGGTGCAGTTCATGCCCGGCGATAATATAGGCGAGCCCACGAACTGTGGTCGGGTGACCGCTGGCAATGCCTTTGCGATCCCACCAATCGTCGTGCACCTGACGCACCAGCGAAAGCGTCGCCATGCGCACACATTCAAACTCTTCCAGCAAGTCCTCCCAATCGCGTTCATTTGCGCCGCCATGCACCACATAATCGTCCTGCTCAAATGCGGTCAACGGGGTTTGGTCGCCGCGGACAATGCGTAATAACCGGTAGCTGAAAATCCGCTCAGCATCGATCAAATGGCTCATGCTTTCTTTCACTGTCCATTTGCCCGGCGCATAGCGAAACATCGCTTTTTCTTCGGGTACTTCTTCCAGTGCTGCAAGTGTTGCAGATAACTGATCTTCCAGAATTTCCAGAATATCTCCGTCCGGAACCAACTGCGTGTACTTTGCAAAATACGGGGCGTATTCTTCGGGTGTGGGATGGGCCATAGTTTGAGCCTACCATTGGAACAATTCCCGACGAAAGTTATTGCATCCTGAACCCCTGAATTTTTATCAAAGAGGGAGCACTGCATGCATTCGGTCCTTTCAAAATATCAAACACTGCGCGCAAGCCCTAAGCTTGATCGCCTGGGCATGATCATCTCCTTCGGCTGCGCCATTCACTGTGCCGCGATGCCTTTAATTGCTGGCGCCCTTGCGCTGAGTGGGTTGCATTGGCTGGGTGACAGTCGCCTGGAATGGGCCATTATTGCCGTCTCCTTTACCATCGCAATCTCTCGTCTATTTTGGAGTTACCATCGCCAGCACAACAACCCGGAATGCCTGATTTTATTCAGCCTTGGTGCTTCTGCCATCCTCATTGCTCAGTTCTTCCTCCCCGGTGGAACAGCTACAGATTCCGCAGCAATGGCCGCGGGCGGACTCCTTATCGCTGCTGCACATTTTCGCAATCACAGGCTGTGCAACCACAAACATTCCAACAAGTGTTAACAGAAAAACTTGCATTCAAGTTCCGAAGTTGATATGACCATTGGCAACAAGTTCGAACGGGAAAAAAATGTCAATTACCGGAAAAGCAAGGATCATCTCAAGCCGCAGTCTTTCGCAGAGTGCTTACGATACACTCCGAACCAAAATCCTACGCGGCGATCTTCCGCTGGGAACTCCACTTTCCAGACGCAAACTCGCCCTGGAATTGGCCATGAGTATGCTGCCTGTCGGCGAAGCGCTGCAGCGCCTGGAAACCGACGGCCTCATCGAAAGCCGCCCAAGAGTAGGAACGCGAGTGCGAATCCCTACCGAAGAAGATGTGCGCGGCCATTACGTTTTACGCGAAGCACTGGAAACAATGTCTGCCCGTCTTTTCGCCGAACGGGCCACACCGGCAGAGCGCGTTGAGATGATGGAGTGCGCACTGACCCTGGACAATCTCTACGACAAAGCCAATCTTTCGCAAGGCAACCAGCAGGCGGAATTGGTCTTTGAAGCGCATCAATTGCATGCTCACTTTCATATGCGGCTTGCTGAATATAGCCGCTGCGCGGCGCTCTATGAAGCTATTGATCGCAATCAAACCATCGTGCTGAACTGGCTATTCAACAGCGCCTCGCAATTCTACAAACTGCCGCCGCACTGGCATAGAACACTGATGAACGAACTCAACCACCAAAGTCCACCTTCGGCTGATAAGGCGATGCGAAAACATGTGCGCTTCGGTGTTGATCAAGTCACGCGACGCATTAAAACCCTGGCCACGGTTTGGGTTGATTCCGAAAAAGGATTCCGCGTCCGCGGCTAGCGCCGGCCGGCTGCGTCCTCAGTATTGGTCGGATCGGCACCACTCCACGTCTGGTCAGCCGATGGTCCGTAAATGGCCGGAACATCGCGCCCCATCATCCGCAAGTACATTGTAAGTTGCGTGCGATGGTGCGCGGTATGCAGCACACGCCGCCAAAAAATCCAGATCCGTTCGCGCTCCACTTCGAAGAACGGCACACACTCCAACCACCACTCCAGCTCTTGTGCGGCGAAAAATGGCAATCGCGCCAATGCCAATTCCACGTAGCGTTCCCGGTACGAAGCGACGTTGTTCTGGGCAGGCAGAACCGCAGCAGGTAAGGGTTCCGGTGCTTCAAGAAATTCACCGAAAAAGCGCCGTTCCGAAAGTAGTTGATGCTCGAAAATTTCCCGCACCATGCGGCTCTTTTCATCCGGCCGCCAATTCAAATCTATGTCCTCAAACAGCCTCCAGACAGCCTCAGTTTTCCGGGTCTCACTTTCGTACGTATCCAGCAAATGTTGAAACATCACTGCTTCAATTTCACCTTCGCAAGATAGATATTCGTCTTGCCTTCATGCGACGCGTAGTAGCTGGTCCACAGCATATTCTTGTACCAAACAAACCCGGCATAACTATTGTCACCAGCGCTGGGCAATTGCAATTCCGGCTTGTATTCGGTTGTGGTCATCATACCGAGCGCCGTCGTGTGGTTCGGGGACTTGCGATAGTCACGCCCACCACCAACCATCCGCCCATCGGGCAGCACGATGAAATTCGGCCCACCCACCTGATGCCCGGAAGGCTTCCACGTCCACTCTTTGTAGGGCGCTTTGCTGGTGCCAATCCACGCCTGTTTATCGGCAGCTTCACGGCGCACAAACGCCACCATCTCGCCATTTGAAAGGAACCGCAGCGTGGTCTCATTCGGCTGCCCGGTCACATTCAACTTCGTCAGCTCTTTCCAGTCAACGCCATCGGTGCTTTCAAACAATGTGAGATTCCATTCCGGCGCGCGGCCCCTCGCATCCAACGTTGCCCCGGCCGGCGTGTGATTGTAGCTCACGCCGTAGGCATGGCCCTTGTACCAGGTTACGCGCCACAGCCATTCACCCTCTCTCAAAACTTTTTGGGGTGTGCTCCAATTGCTGCCATCTTTGGAAAATAGTACCCGCGGTGCCCTGCCCTTCAATATTTTGGTGCCACCGTAAATTGAGCCACCTGCAACAATCATCAGCCGCCCATCAGGAGTCACCGAGAATTTCGGGTCGCGTAGATCTGTTCCCTGTTCTGCAATCAATGCCGCTGACTTCCAAGTCTTTCCATCACTTGAAGAAATCACGCGCAGCTTTCCATCGCCTCCCACATGCGCTTCCGACTCACGAAAAGTGCAATAAAACCGGCCCTTAAACCGAATCAGATCGGTGAACGCATTGTGCTCCCCCTGATCCCAAATCTTTTCCACCGACAGCAATTCCAGCGAAGATGCGCCCAGCGGCAGCATCGTCAAACACAGCGACAAAGCTAATTTTCGTAATCCCATTTGTGTCCCCATTCGTGTCCCCATTCGTGTCAATGATAGCCCACCCTCTTGCAACAAGCTTCGCAGTGCCATAAGCTGAGGGCTATGTGGAAACTTACTCTGCCGTTGCTTGTCGCTGCTTTGGCCTACGCGCAACCAGTGTCGTTTGAACAACAGGTTCAGCCGATTCTGGAAACACGCTGCCTGCGCTGCCACAACGCAACCGTGGCATTGAGCGATTTCAACATCAGCACCTCCACCGCATTTTCTAAAGGCGGCAAACAAGGCCCACCGGTCAGCGCCGGCAAACCAGATCAGAGCCGCCTCTACCAACTGGCTGCCTCTGGAAAAATGCCGCAAGGCGGACCGAAAATTCCTGAAACAGAACTGGCGACGCTACGTCGATGGATTGAACAGGGCGCATCATGGCCCGCAACCATCAGCCTCGGAAAACCAGCCAAGCAACAGTGGTGGGCTTTCGGTACCCCAATAAAACCGCCAGTCCCCGCATCAGAGCACAAGACAAATCCAATCGATGCATTCATTCGAGCGAAGCTGCAATCGAGCAACTTGACGCTGTCCCCCAAAGCCGATCACCGGACGCTAATCCGGCGCCTTCATTTTGATCTGACGGGGCTTCCTCCAGACCCCAAAGCACTCAACGCCACCTATGAACAAACAGTTGCCCAGTTGCTTGCCTCACCCCATTACGGCGAACGTTGGGGCC
>JBBRJC010000481.1:0-4017 GCA_038220135.1 Bryobacterales bacterium
AGCCAATACAACATTTATGCCAAGAACCTTTCTAAGGCCAACTCCACGCGCGTGCCACGGGAACCCTTAAACAAAATAACGTCGCCTGCCTGGGCTAACTGCTTCAAATGATGTCCAGCCTGTTCAGGGCTGTCGAAAAAAAACGCGGCGTCGGCTTGAAAACCGTTCAGGATGGATTCTTCCACCATGAATTTTGCGGCGCCGCGAACTCCAACGAGCACGTCAATGCCTGCCTCCGTGACATACTTTCCAATCCCACGGTGCAAACCCTCAGCCCAGTGGCCAAGCTCTCTCATCTCGCCCAGCACGGCAATTTTCCGCCGCTCCGGCCTCGCTGCCAAAACATCAAGCATGGCGCGTACAGCCTCTGGATTCGAGTTATAGGAATCGTTGATAATTTCAATACCGTTGTGCGTGATGTGTTCCCCACGCATTTTGCCGGGCTCAAGTGAGTACACAGCATCCTGCAAGCGTTCTGGCGCGGTACCCAGCAAACCAGCCACGGCGATGCCTGCAAGAATATTTAGCACGGCGTGGCGGCCAGTTACGCGAGACCGGAACTTGATATTCTTCAAACGGAAACTCACACCGTCTTTGTGCAGTTCCACATCATCTGCTTTTATATCTGCGTCGTTCGCTATGGCGTAGGTAACCGTCTTGCCGGAATGTGATTTGGCGAAGGCAGCCACATGTGCATCGTCTGCGTTCAATACAGCAGTGCCACCAGAAGGCAGAGCCTCGATCAGTTCGCGTTTAGCTGCTGCAATGCCTACAATACCGTCGTCAAAATTTTCCGCATGGGCATAACCAACGTTGGTTACAACACCGATTTCAGGGCGTGCGATGCTGCACAAATGACGAATCTCACCGGCATGATTCATGGCCAGTTCGATGATGTGAGCACGGGCGTTTTCAGGCTGGCGCAATAGGGTGAGAGGCACGCCGATGTGATTGTTGAAATTGCCATCGGTGCGGCCGGTTAATCCATCAATGCTGACCAGCGTCCAAATAATGTCTTTGGTAGTTGTCTTACCGGCGCTTCCAGTTACGCCGACCACAGTGCCCGCGAACGCACAGCGCGCGGCCTTCGCCAAATCTGTGAGAGCACAAAGTGTGTCGGGCACACGCAACAGCGGCAGGCTTGGTTGATCTGACGTGGCGTTGCGAACAATGGCAACAGCAGCTTGCCTCGCGGCAACTTCGGCCAGATAATCATGGCCATCAACACGTTCACCAACCAGTGCAAAGTAAGCTGAGCCAGTATCCAAGGTGCGCGAATCAATGGACCATTTGCTGATGTCCACATTGCTTTGAGGAACAGCCGCGCCAATTGCCAAAGCAATTTTGTGAAGAGGCATCATCATGCGGCACCTCTTGTGCTCTCGACGCCGTAGCCTATTTTCAGCAGCGCCCGGCGTGCCACTTCACGGTCATCGAAATCAATGGTGCGGTCGCGCAGCACCTGATAGTGTTCGTCACCCTTGCCTGCAAGAATGACCACGTCGCCGGAACGAGCCTCGGCGATAGTAGCGAAAATTGCCTTCTCGCGATCCGGTTCAACAATGTGTGGCGTGTCTGAGCGGCGCAGGCCAACGAGCGCATCGTTCATGATTGCCAGCGGATCTTCGGAACGTGGATTGTCGGAAGTAAGAGCAACAAAATCGCTCCACTCAGCGGCAGCCATCCCCATCAACGGACGCTTGGTGCGATCGCGATCGCCACCGCAACCGAACAAGGTTAGAACGCGGCCTTTCTTACCAGCAGCGATTTTGCGGGCGACACGAATGGTATTGCGCAGGGCATCGTCGGTGTGGGCGTAGTCAACAACCACTAAAAACGGTTGACCCGCTTCGACGCGTTCAAAGCGCCCAGGCACAGCTTTCGCGGCACGAATGCCCTCTAAAATTACCGCCCAGCTGAGGCCGAGCGTGTGAGCGGCGCCCGCTGCGGCGAGTAGGTTGTAGACGTTAATTTCACCAACCAGCGGTGATTCCACAAGATAGCGCTGGTCACCCAATCGAATTTCGAACCGTAGGCCGTCGATGCTGGATTCGATTCTGTGGGCGCGCAAATCGCCGGAACGAATTCCGTAACGGATGACTTCGGTTGTGATGTTTGTTTGAAGTTTTTTTCCATATTCATCATCGTCATTAATCACTGCAAATTTGGGCGCTGGCGGCCCTTCAAACAACATCTGCTTTGCAGCGAAGTAATCCTCCATATTTTTGTGGAAATCGAGGTGATCGCGTGTGAGGTTTGTGAAAACCGCAGTGTGGAATCTGACGCGGTGGACACGCCCCAGAGCAAGGGCGTGCGAGGACACTTCCATGGTGGCATGAGTGCCACCTTTAGCCCACAGCTCTGCAAACATTTTAAATAGATCAACAGATTCTGGAGTCGTGTTTACAGCCTTGCGAGGTTCACCTGCAACGTGATAGCCGATGGTTCCAATCAATGCCGTAGTTTTGCCGGAAGTGCGTAAAATCTGATCTAAAATCCAGGTTGTTGTGGTTTTACCGTTGGTGCCTGTTGCACCTGTGATTGTAAGATATTCGTCAGGATGGCCATAGAATCTGGCGGCAGCCATCGCCAGTGCGCGGCGTGCATCTGCCACAAGGATCCACGGCACACCAAGCGGCTGCAGTGGTTCCAACTCACTGACAACCGCAGCCGCGCCACGCTCCACCGCTACTGGTGCAAATTTACGCCCATCCACAGTCGCGCCGGCAAATGCCCAAAACGCATTTCCGCCCTCCAGAACGCGAGTATCGTAGGCTATGCCCGTAATTGGCAGAGCTGCGGCAGCGGCATCAACACCACTGATCACGCCCGTGTTGTCGAGTAGTTCTCCTAAATGGATCACCGGTTACCTCGCGAACACTACGCGAATCGACTCGCCTTGCGCCAACACTTTTCCTGCTGCAGGAATTTGTTTGCGCGCAATGCCACGGCCTTCCATTTGAACGTGAAGGCCTTTGGCGGAAGACTGCTCCATTACTGCCCGCTTAGTCAGGCCGGTGAAGTTGGGAACCACCGGGCCAGACACCGGACGCTTTTCCGCAGCGGCCTTATCCTCCTCGTCATCAGCAAGCAATTCGGCCGCGCCACCCAGAGAGGCAATGGAAAGATCGTTCTGCGTCAGGGACGCTTTCTCTATCTTTTCGGGAAGGTCGAACGGTACATCTTTCTGGACATTCAGAATGCGCAAGCTGGCCGCCATGATTTCCTGAAACGCTGGAACTGCGGTTGCGCTTGCAAGCAAACTGGATCCGTTCAACGTAACGACAATGACGATTTCCGGATTGGCCACTGGTGCGAATCCCATGAACGATACGTTGTGTTTGTTGGTGTATTTTTTATGATCAACGTCGAAAATCTGGGCTGACCCGGTTTTGCCACCGACGCTATAGCCTTTGATTTTTGCGTTTGTACCGGTGCCGCGCTGCACAACCTGTTCCATCATCAGACGAAGCTTCATAGCGGTTTCAGGGGAGATAACTTCCACCGGTGCTTCCGGTGTCATAATCTCGGGTTTCAGCCCTTGGCGTTCTGCTTTCAAGATCAGGCGCGGCTTCACCATACGGCCGTGATTGGCAACTGTTGAACAGGCCTGCGCCAGTTGCGTGGTGGTTGTCATCAATTCGTGCCCCATGGCGACTGAGCCGATTGAGCTCTTGATCCAGCGGCGCAACGGACGAACGCGGCCTGGGCTTTCTTCTAAAAGCGGCAGGCCGATTTTACGGCCGAAGCCGAATTGACGGATGACATCGTACATGATCTGGTCAGTCACTTTCAAGCCGATATTGATTGCCCCGATGTTGGAGGAGTGAACCAATACATCGGTCATGGAGAGCGAAGAAAAATGATGCAGATCGGTGATTCTGCGGCCAAACAAATTGATCACGCCACCGCCGCAATTGATGACCGATTCCGGCCCCAGCCTGGTGTGCTCCAAAGCGGCCGCAATAGTAATTACTTTGAAAACTGAACCGGGTTCAAAGGGCGTGGAAACAGCTT
>JBBRJC010000482.1:0-4016 GCA_038220135.1 Bryobacterales bacterium
GTCCTAAAGGGAGAAGTGTGCCCGGTTGGGCTTGGTTCGCATGGTGAGTCATAAGAAACCCGAAAGCAGCCTAAATGCAGTCCGCAATTTGAAATGCCCCGACAGCAAAAGGTTGGTTGCCGCGGCTTTCGGGCTGATGGAATCGGAACGGTGATCCGAATTCTTGAGTAGTTCATCGGGGCGACTCTATGGTGTTTTGCCTTAACTGCCGATAAGCTAACTAATACCAATGGCAAACCGAAAAGCTGTTATCATCGGCGCGGGTCCGGCTGGGCTGACGGCTGCTTACGAATTCTTGAAGCGGACCGATGTCAAACCTGTAGTGCTTGAAAAGAGCGATTATATGGGTGGAATCAGTCGAACTGTACGCTATAAAGGCAACCGGATCGACATTGGCGGGCACCGGTTTTTTTCCAAAGTTGACCGGGTGATGAATTGGTGGCTGGAGATTCTGCCGATTGAAGGCGATGCTGCCGATTCTACGCAACAGATTTCTTATCAGGGAAAAAAGCGCACGTTGGAGGCGGCTGGTTCCGGGCCCGATCCGAAGATTACCGATGAAGTGATGCTGGTACGGCAACGCAAATCGCGTATCTTTTTCAGCCGCCAATTTTTCGATTATCCAATTCGCTTGAGCACGGAAACTTTGACCAAATTAGGTTTGGTGAAGACCGTTAAAATTGGCATCAGCTACGTTTATGCGATGCTATTTCCGATTCAACAGGAAAAGAACCTGGAAGAGTTTTTCATCAACCGCTTTGGCCGCGAGCTTTACAACACATTTTTCAAATCGTACACGGAAAAAGTCTGGGGCATTGCGTGTAACGAAATCAGTGCAGAGTGGGGTGCGCAACGTATAAAGGGTCTGTCGATTCTGAAAACGATTACGCACATTATCAAGAAGCAGTTCAATTCCACACCCGGTGGAATTAGCCAGAAGGACGTGGAAACATCGCTGATTGAACGCTTCATGTATCCGAAATTAGGGCCAGGGCAGATGTGGGAAGAAGTGGCTCGCCGTGTGCAGGAACAGGGCGCGGAAATCAACATGTTCATGGATGTGCAGAAAATTCACGCTTTCGGCAATCGGGTAATTGCTGTGGATGCGGTGGATTCGCGCACCAATATATCCACCCGCTACGAAGGGGACTTTTTCTTTTCCACCATGCCCATTCAGGAACTGATGAGGGCACTGGATCCGCCGCCGCCGGCCGAAATTCGGGCTATCAGCGATGGGCTGATTTACCGGGATTTCATTACAGTGGGATTGTTGCTGGATGAACTGAAAATCAAGGAGTCTTCCGCTTCCGGCAAGAAGCTGATTGAAGATAACTGGATCTATGTGCAGGAGCCCGATGTGCTGGTAGGGCGTCTGCAGATCTTCAATAATTGGAGTCCTTATCTGGTGGCCGATCCGACTAAGGTTTGGATTGGGCTGGAGTACTTTTGCTTTGAAACCGATGAATTCTGGAAGAAATCGGAAGCAGAGATTCTGGAAATCGGCAAAAGCGAAATGGTGAAGTTAGGGATTATTGAGGAGTCGAAAGTGCTGGATGGCTGCGTCATTCGGATGCCGAAAACCTACCCTGCCTACTTCGGTGCCTATGAGCGGTTTCCCCAGTTGCGCACCTGGATTCAAGGCTACGAAAACCTGTTTCTGGTGGGCCGCAATGGCATGCACAAATACAACAATCAGGACCATTCCATGTTGACCGCAATGACTGCCGTAGATAACATCGCTGCCGGCCGCACGGATCAGTCAAATATTTGGGCCGTGAATACTGAGCAGGAGTATCACGAGGAAAAAGAAAAGTAACATATTTTGTTCCCCCCCTTTGCGCTCAGCTTACGGCTGATATAATCCCATAACCATTTAGTTATCGTGTGAAACGTTTTATTGTGGAAAAGGGGTTGTGGGCCATGTCACTGAGAAGCACTGCTTTGCTGATCACGTTCTGCTCCGCGTTGCTTAACGCCCAAGGTGATCGAGGAATTATTGCAGGCACGGTTACTGACGATGGCGGCGCACCCATTGCGGCCGCAACTGTCACAGTCACCAATCTGGAAACCAATACCGTGCTGAAGAGCACCACCAATGAGGCTGGCGATTTCAGTGTAACTTCGCTTCTGGTTGGCCGCTATAAGGTTTCGTTGGAACACCCTGGCTTCAAGGTGTACAACCGCAGCAACATTCGCCTGGAAGGCGGCTCTACATTTCGTGTGGATGCCAAACTCGAAATTGGCGGCGTTCAGCAATCGATCAACGTTATATCGGAAAGTACGCAACTGCAAACCGACGATGCGAAGATTCAAAACACTATGTCTGATTCGATGATTGAAGGCTTGCCGACGGTGGTGGGCGGCAACATGCGCAGTCCTTTTGACCTTGCTGCGATCACGGCGCAGGTGCAGGGTGGCGATCAGGATTTCAGAATTGGTGGTGGGCAGGCGGGGTCATTCGGCGTGATGCTGGATGGCGCTTCGGCAAATACGAATCGGGCAGGCTCCACAATTTGGGCTGCAGTGAATGCGCCTTCCCTCGATGCGATCACGCAATTCGCTGTTGAAACCAACGGCTTCAAAGCAGAGTTTGGCCGGGCGGGCGGAGGCATGGTTACCTTCGTGTCCAAGTCTGGAACCAACAAGCACCACGGCACGGCATTCGACTTTATCCGCAACAATGCTTTCGATGCGCGTGGGTTTTTCAATAGCACCACGCCGATTTACCGGCAACACGATTTCGGTGCAACCATTGGTGGTCCGCTGATCATTCCGAAAATCTACAACGGCAAGAATAAGACCTTCTTCTTTTTCTCGTATGAAGGATTTCGCAATCGAGTTGGTGGTGCAACTGCCGCCATCGCTCTGCCGCCTGCGGAGTTTTATAAAGGCGATTTTCGCAACGCGGTAAGCCGCACTTTGAGCAATGGCGCCTATATTCAGTATGGCGTGTATGACCCCGCCACCACTCGTTTCAACTCGGCCAACAACACCTACGACCGTGATCTGTTCCCCAACAACATCATGCCCATTTCTCGCATTGATGGCATCAGCAAGAAGCTGGTTGATATGGCATCAAGCACGATGACCAGTAATTTGCGCAAAGATGTTGTGCCGGGCACGCCGCAATATTGGCTGGAGAATTATTGGCAGGCAGGCACTTCAGTTAATCCGAACGACAAGATGAGTCTGAAGTTTGACCATGTGCTGAATAGTGCAAACCGAATCTCGGCATACTTTGGTTATTCGAAACGCCAAGCCATTCCCGGGCCAACGGGAGCGTCTGGCATTCCGGGCCCACTGAATCCGTTCCAGCAAACTACCGATACCAGCCCGGTGTATCGCGGTAGTTGGGATGCAACCATTAGCCCGCGCGTGCACAATCGCTTTTACTTCGGCATCAACATTTTTCACGACAGTAATTTTCCATTGTCTGAAGGCGGAAATTGGAAGGACAAACTTTGCGTGCCCAACGTGCCGGCCTGTGATCGTAATCTGCCAATCATCAATCTGGTTGACTTTCCGGTGTGGGGAGGAAACGGGTTTAATGGATCGGAAAATCCAACCTATTCATTCAACGATGACCTGACCTGGACGAAGGGCAAGCACATCATCAAGGTCGGCTATTTGTATGAACTGGCGCCCTACGTTGGTCTTGGTCAACAAGCGGGAGCGGGCAATATCAGCTTTGCCACGGCCAACACTGCACTGCCAAACCAGAGCAGCCGCAACGTTGGTGGCGGCCTCGCCTTTGCATCTTTCCTGCTTGGCGACGCCAGTAGCGCCACGATCAACACGCCCCGCCGTGTGGGCATGCACTGGCGATATCACGCGATGTATATACAGGACGATTGGCGCATTACGCCGCGGTTGACGATCAACATTGGGACGCGCTACGAATTCAATTTGCCTGCCTTGAACGACAATCAGCAATGCGCTGATTTTGATCCAACCGTGCCCAACCCTGGGGCCAGCGGCCGTCCTGGTGCTTTGGTGTTTTGCGGAACCGGCCCCGG
>JBBRJC010000483.1:0-4016 GCA_038220135.1 Bryobacterales bacterium
AAGCCGAAGCGCTGATAGCCTCGCAGAAAACCGTCCTGCTGATTACTCTGAACATCCACTCCACCGAAATCGGATCCACGCAGATGTCTCTCGAATTGATTCACCGCCTGGCCACTGAAGATTCGCCGCTGGTAAAGAAGATCCTGGATAACGTGATTTTCCTGCTCGTCCCATCAGCCAATCCTGACGGGCAAGTAGTGGCCACCGATTGGTTTAACAAAAACGTTGGCACGCCCTTTGAAGCCAGCCCCCTGCCCGAGCTCTACCACAAATATACAGGCCACGATAACAACCGCGACGCATTCCAAAACACGCAAAAAGAAAGCCGTTTGTTGAACCGTCTCACCTATCGCGATTGGCTTCCGGCAGTGGTGCTTGATGAACATCAAATGGGGAACGCCGGCCCGCGCATTTTCGTCCCGCCATTCAAGAATCCGATCAACCCGAATGTGGATCCAGTAATCTGGCAGTTGAACGGAATGCTTGGCTACAGCATGGGTACGGCGTTGCACAACAAAGGCTACACCGGCATCATCAACGACGCCATGTATACAAGCTGGTGGCAGGGTGGTTTTGTGATGCAGGTATGGTGGCACAACATGGTTGGATTGCTTACAGAAGTCGCCAGCGTCAACGTAGCAGCACCTGTGGATCAGGATCGTGCAGTGGCCGGACGAGCCGCGGCCGGACCTGAACCAACACTGGAACAATTGCGAGGACGTGACCCAAGAAAGCCACTCCCAGCACCTCGCGATGTCACTCCAACAAACACCTACCCGAAGCCGTGGATGGGAGGCAAGTGGACACTACGCAACATCGTCGATTACGAACTGACAGCCACATGGGCGTTGCTTGAAGCAGTGGCAGACAATCGCCAAATGCTGAACCGCAATTTCTACGATATGAATCGTCGCGGCATTGAAATGGGCGAGAAAGAAGGACCCTACGCCTTCGTAATTTCCGCCCACCAACACGACCCCTCAGCAGCCACAAAACTACTCAGCATTTTCGATGAGCTGGGTGTGGAAGTGCAGCGTGCCACCGAAGCATTTCAGGCTGATGGAAAAACATATCCGGAAGGCAGCCATGTAATATTGATGGCCCAGCCTTTCCGCGCTTTTGCCAAAGATATGCTCGAAAAGCAGATCTATCCAGCACAGCGCACAGGCGGACCGAACGGCCCCGTAGAACGGCCTTATGACGTTACCGGCTGGACTCTTCCCCTACAAATGGGAGTAGAAACGGTGGAAGTGAAAAAGAAGTTTGAAGCACGCCTTTCAGCGGCATCCCCCGTCGCATTGCCCACAGGCAAATTTGAAGTTGGTAGTGGCAATGTTGTCGCCTATTCGTTGAACCACGCCAACAACAATTCCTTCATTGCTGTAAACCGATTGTTGAAGACCGGCGCTACTGTTCGATGGGCAGCAGACGGCACAATCGTTGCCAATTCCCGCGAAGATCTAAGCACCACCATGAAAGAGATTTCTTTCAAATTAGGTGTAGATGTGAAGGGACTCACAGCGCTACCGGAAACCTCACGCCGGCTGAAAACTGTACGCACCGGCCTGTACATGCCCTTCACCGCAAATATGGACGAAGGCTGGACACGTTGGCTGCTTGAACAATATGAATTCCCCTACACAACGGTCCGCAACAAAGATCTGCAGGAATCAGATCTGAAAGCCAAGTACGATGTGATCCTATTCGCCGATCAGCCAAAGGAGTCAATCCTCAAAGGGGCAACCAGCGAATGGGTGAGGCCGGAATACCGCGGTGGGATTGGCGAAGAGGGCGTGAAAGCGCTCCGCGAATTTGTCAAAGCAGGCGGCACGTTGATCACACTCGGCAGTTCGTCGCTCGTTCCAGTAGAGGAGTTTCCCCTGCCATTGAAAAATTCGTTGGCAGGCTTGCGGCCAGATCAATTCTCATGCCCCGGTTCGATCCTGAAGATCTTCGTCGACCCTTCACACCCGGTCGCCTATGGCATGAAAGAGCAAGCATCAGCAGTGTTCTATAACGACATCGCGTTTGAAGCAGCCCCAGCCATGGGAGATGCAATCGTAAAAACCATCGCCCGTTATCCGGCAGGCGATCTACTGGAAAGCGGTTGGATCGGCGGTGCTGAATACTTGCACAACCGTATAGCCGCAGCCGAAGTAACGCTTGGCAAAGGCCGCGTGGTCCTATTAGGATTCAGCCCCCAAAACCGCGCACAACCACATGGAACATTTAAGCTGCTGTTCAATGCAATTCAGCTTGCCGGTGCGCAATAGAGGCCACACCAATTCTTAAGTGGCGCAGACGGTCAACCGGTTGTACTCATTTCCAAGCAAGGAAATGAACCACACCCCAGGTTTCAGGAACGTGCATATTAACCACACCTTGCGGTGACCACACCCAATTGTCCTCGGCACGCTTTGGCACTTTCTCGTACTTCCCATTGATGATCGAGTGCAGCCACTCAACACGGGAAAAATTCACCCGCCAATTCTCCCCAGCCACTGGACGCTTTGCCGCGTAAGTCTTGTGCCGGAAACCAGCCCAGGGAAACGCAATTTCAACGGTCCAACTTTTATCCAAATCAGCAGCATTGTTCAGCGTCCCGTTCACAAAAACCGCAGACTTCAAGCCCGGAATTTCCCAACCATTGTCAGCCTTGCCACCATGCCTATAAGGTTTCGGCAAAAACAGATCCCACCCTGTATTCAGCGCGTTGATCTCAAATTCAAAGTAATTATTCGTATCTCCATCCGGATCCACGAACACTTCAAAATCGTTGTCCCGAAAAATCACTGAATCGTGCTCAGTAAGCGTGCCCCAAACATGCGGCTCTTCCATTTCCGCGGCCACATAAAAGTATTGATCATCCCACAGCATTTTCACGCGGGTATGAAATCGAGGCTGGGGCTTTTTGCTTCCTTCAATGTCGACAAAATAATCAGTCCATGGTGCATTCGCCCACGCTGCATCGTCCAACTTCCCATCAATCACCACGGTCCCCGAAGCCCGCTGGCATGCGTATTGTCTAAGCGGCTGCGCGTAGGCACAGCAACCGAGCGTCATAAGAACGAGTAGCGAACGAAGCATTCCTTACTGTACCCTTCGTCACCATTCCGATCAATTGCCAGGCAGTGGCCCACAACTGGCCAAAGGAATGTGATATGAATGATGCAACTTTAGAGGAGTCAACTATGCAACGTTTGGCATGCCTGCTTTTATTCGCCACCTCATCCGTCTTCGCCCAAACAAACGCCGGCGCCATCACTGGAACCATTGCAGATCAGCAAAAAGCGATTCTCAGTGGCGCTAAGGTAACCATCTCCAACCTGGCCACAAACATCCGGCAATCAGCCACTACGTCCACAGCAGGCGTATATTCACTGCCTGCGCTCGAACCCGGCGCGTACAGAATAACGGTGGAAATGGCAGGCTTTAATAAATTGATCCGCGAGCCGATCCGAGTGGAAACATCAAGGACAGTCACGGTCGATCTGGAAATGATTGTCGGCAACACAACCGTCGAAGTCACCGTCAGATCGGAAGCGCCGCTGATTCAGGAATCCAATTCAACCATTGCCTACACTGTGAATCAGAAGCAACTGGACGAACTTCCGTTAGCCAATCAAAGTGCTCTGCAGGTGCTGTCCCTGCTGCCCGGCATTGTTGGCGAACCCGGATCAGAAACTGTCGCCGTCACCACCGGCTTTGTCGCCCCAGGTGGTGGCATGTCGGTTTCCGGCGGACGCATGGGATCCACGCTCTACCAGGCCGACGGCGTGTCCAACACCAGCCAGTTCCTCGGGCGCATCTCACTTTCCTTTAGCTCCGACGCGATTGCTGAAGTCTCAGTTCAGCAGAATTCCTACAGCGCTGAATACGGTCGCGTCGGTGGCGGTGTAGTCAACATGACCACCAAATCCGGTACCAACCAGCTACATGGAACACTATTTTCCTTCAGCCAAAACGATATCTTGAACGCCGCCCCGTACCGCAACACGTTCGACAGGAAAGGCGTC
>JBBRJC010000484.1:0-4016 GCA_038220135.1 Bryobacterales bacterium
TGAAACGATGTACTGGCTTTTTTAACTTACTGCGGCAAGGCGCTTTGTAACCAGGCATTGTACAGGTAGAAACCGGCAATTACCAAGCCACCAGCCACCACCATTACCGTCGCAGTTTTTCCGAACGTGTCAATGATTTCCAGCCTGTGAGCCACGCTCGCCTGCTGGCTGACAACGCCTCCTTCTCCATCATGAAGATGCAGCACATTGTCTTCTTGCTTGGCGACCAGTTTGCGGTAAATCGCCGTCAAAACCACTATCAGCGCCATAGCGCTCCATAAAACAACCACCAGAGTGTAATTCATAGTCAGGCCTCCTTTTCTACTCCCTACACATCACATTCGGACAACGGGGCAAGGTGCATCGCGCACAATATTGTATCCATGCGCCCGCAGGCGCCCCATATAGCCATGATCTTCCTGCTTGCCAAGCACAATTACGTCTGCCTGGTTCCTGATCGCCGCTTCACGGATCACCGCTGAAATGTCGCCGCCCATTACGCAGGAATTCAGATCCAAATTCAATCGCCGCTGCAACTTTTCCATGTTCTTCTTTGCATCATCCACCAGGAAATGAGTGAAGTTATCATCCGGTTGGCCAGGGACATGTTCTGCCGCCGGTACCGCATGTACCAGCCTCACTTCAGCGTTCCATTGTTTAGCAAACTCCAAGGTCCAGGCTATTAAATCCACACTATGCGGCGACAAATCTACCGCACACAGAATATGCTGCGGCACCGTGCTTTGCTGGTTTGGATCTTCGGCAAAGTGAGCGTCCGTCCAAACATGACACGGAGCATCATGAAGAACTTTCGCCGCAACAGAGCCCAGCAGAAAGCGACGAAAACGGCCCAAGCCATGCGTCGGCATCATGATCAGGTCAATCTTCTGTTCTTTTGCATAAGCAAGGATTTGCGCTGAAGGCTCGCCTTCCAAAACGGAAATCCGGAGTTGAACGGTATTCCAGTGCTCCGGCAGAAAATCATGGAGTTGCTGTTGCGCCTGCTCTTTGTGATCGAGCCAAGCCTGTGCTGGAGTTTGTGCGCGCAGGCCCACATCAAGCCAGAAACCAGCGGCGGTTTCCGGTTGGATTGCAGCCAATTGCCATGCCGCAGGTACAGTGGAATCGACAACGTGCAGCAGATGAACTTCTGCTCCATAATGATTGGCAATCTCACGGACGAACCCGGCAGTTTTATACGACAGGGTTGAAAAGTCTACAGGAAACAGAATTTTGTTGAACGTGATTGGTTGGCGTTGCATTCCAAGTACTCCTGCTACTTGAACCTGCACGCACTGGGCCAATTGGCCAACTACGTGATTTTATCAGGAAAAACCGCCGAGCAGCGAGTAAACTTCCGGTGTCTTAGCGCAAAACCTGAGTGAAAGCACCCACCCTGCCCCTGAAATGTCTAGCCGCGAATCTCGTGAAACGCCGCCTCAATTTCTCTCTTGGCTTCCTCGCCAATGGGGATCAGTGGCAATCGCGGAATACCACCATAAAAACCGTTCAGATCCATCGCATACTTCAGCCCCGGTATGCCGTACTTCACGGTCACCAGTAGTGCGGCTGGCGTAATTCGTCCCTGCCAATCTTCGGCAGCTTCCGGCTCACGCTGCCGGAACGCTTCCCAAATCGTGATACATGCGTAGGGCGCTGCGTTAGCGAATGCCAGCACCGCACCTTTCGCGCCAGCTTCCAGAGATCGCCATAAATTCGGGGCAGAGCCCGTAAGTACTTGAAAACCAGGTTGAACAGCCGCAATGAGCTGCTTCAATTTCTCCGGATCGCCTGAGCTTTCCTTGATCGCAATCACATTAGGATGTTCGCTCAGCCGTGCCACCGCTTCAACGGAAATATCGACGCCAGTAGTCTGCGGCCAATTGTAGATCATCACCGGCAGCTTCGCCTGATCGGCCACAGCCCGGAAATATCGCACTTGCGCGTCAGTGTTATTGATCAGATTCTTATAGTAGTGTGGCGTGCGCACCATCGCCAATTTGTAGCCCATTTCAGCGGCTTTATTAGTTAGAGAAATGGTTTCGCGAACCGACTCAACACCGGTGCCGGCAATCAGAAGGCGGTCAGGTGCGGCAGTTTCCGCCACCCACTGCCAAAGCGTATACTTTTCATCCGCTGTCAGGTGGACACTCTCACCAGTTGAGCCACAAACGCAGTATCCAGCCAAGCCAGTTCGGTTCAATTTCTGAACATTGTGGATGACTTTTACTTTGTAGAGGTCGCCTTCGTGATTGAAGGGCGTGGCGATGGGCGGATAGATACCTTGGAGTTTCATGAGAACGGCTTAAGCGGGGAAAGAGATTTCGATTTAAGGAGTGGGCTGCGGGACCCACTCCCTAAATTTCGGAAAAAAGAACTACCGAACTTTAGATAAACTAATTCTGAATTACCGAGACGCGACCGTAAGGCGGTATCCTCGGCGCAGTCAGTACTAATTCTTCAAGAAGGTCAGAACGAAGGTATACAGCGCCATCGATTCGATCAGCACCAGGCCGAGCAAAGCGAGGAAGCGGATACCGTCGGCTGCGCCCGGGTTGCGTGCCAGTGCTTCGGTCGCCCCAGCAACTGCCTTACCCTGAGCCAAACCGCAAAGGCCGGAAGCAATGGCCATAGCGATAAGAGCGGCAGCGGAAGTCCAGTTGGTTCCACCAGCAGCAGCATGAGCGGCGTCCTGAGCCATCATTGGACTGGCGAGAAAAATCGCCAGTAGGATTGCGAACAAACGAACATTCATTGTGTTTCTCCTAACTAAATAAAGTGCCAACAGGAGGTGGTTCCCGGCAAACTCGTACAGACGGGCTCACACTGCAAGCGGATAATGCCGTTTAATGGTCATGAGCGACAGCGCCGCCCAGATAGATCATGGTCATCAAAGTAAAAATGTATGCCTGCAGGAACGACACAAAAACGTGCAGTCCCATAAAGACGAAGCCAAACACGCCAGTGAGGCCGATAAACACCAGCGTCACTTGTTCACCAGCAAACATGTTGGCGAAAAGACGAATGGTGAGCGACATCGGGCGAGCCAGATGGCTGATGATTTCGATGGGGAACATCAACGGAGCAAGCCACCATACCGGGCCAAAGAAATGACCAACGTATTTGACGACGCCGTGTTCACGAACACCCATGATGTTGTAGTAAAGGAAAGACGCAATCGCCAGACCTGCTGGAACGAAAGCAAACATCGTGGGAGATTCAAAAACAGGGATGATTCCGATCAGATTACAGAATAGAACAAAAATGAACATGGCGCCCAGGAATGGCACAAACTTCATGCTGCCATGGCCGACGTTTTCGTGAGCCTGGTCTTTGATGAAGGTGAAGAGAAGTTCAAACAGATGCTGCGCTTTGCCGGGTTTTTCCATCGACAATTGCGATTTCAAAACTGCGAAAAACACAATAATGATAAAAGCCACCAGCACTTGCATGGTGATGAAATTTGCCCAGGGGCGGGGTTGGGCTGCTTGGCCCACGGCTGTTAAGACGGCATTGCCCAATCCGGCCAGTTGGTCGTTGAACAGTGCAGTCAGCCAGAGTTCATGTTCTTGCATAGATGATTTCGTAGAGAATACTAACGAGGACCGCCACAACCGGCGTAAAAAGCCCGGTCAACAGTGCCAGAGAGTTTACTTCTAACAACTTTACTATAGCAAATCCAGCCGCCCCAAGCAGCAAATAACGGCCTATGAGCATGAAACCAGTGAAGGTAGAGGGCCTGGAACCGCCCGGTCCCAGCGCCGACACCAGCTTATGCAGCAGATGGAAATTGAACCAACTGATCGCGGCACCAATCAAAAAGCCGACAGCGAACCGCCAGCCCAAGAAAATAAGAGCTCCGATTGCACCCGATCCGCCAATAATGGGGACCAATCGTACCAACCGTACCATCGCCGCCGACCACGGTGCCGCATCAAGCGGCTGCTTATTTCGCTCCACCATCCGACTTTTCGCGCTTTTGCAGTTCCTTCACCAGACTAATGAATCCGCTGACC
>JBBRJC010000485.1:0-4015 GCA_038220135.1 Bryobacterales bacterium
TGCTCTTCAAGCCAGGGCCATTGAAGCCCATGCGTGGGGAGCCAGCCCACAATAGATTCGCACCTGCACCAAGAAATCCTGGGCCGGCAAAAATCAACCAAATCAAAATTCCGCCGCACACCAAAGCGGCGGAGGCGAAGCCGGCAATCCACTTGGTTGGCACTACCGATTCCGGTGAAACGGTGCTTGCCACGCGCATTGTATCAGCGGCCAGAAGGGGAAGAAACGGATCTTGAACCTCCTGCTTTTCTTTCTCTGCAAAAGTAACCAGGCGTTCGCCAAATTCAGGGAATTGTTGTTCCACACTATGTGCAGTGCGGCGGCGCGTCATGGCAAGTAGCGGGGCACCCAACCCAAAGCCCAACGCTAAAGCGATGGCTAAAAACAGAACTATACGCGCAGCAGTAACCAAACCACTGGGGTAATCCATTGAGTTCAACAACACGACGAGTGCCAGTGTTGCAACCAGTGCCGCACCTGCGGTCATTGCCAGACCGCGCACTGTTGTGCGCAATCGCAGTCTGCTTTGCAGCTTGCCCAAATATGCGGCTAACGATTCCCTAGGATTCATGCTGCCTCCCTACCCATCGCATTATCATCCGCATCATCGCCGTCGCGTTCCAAATGACGCGCTGCAATGAAGCTTTCTGCCAACACGGCCAACAATAACAAAGCTAACAAGGGCCGCCAAAAGCTCCAAGGCTCTGGCTTTTCTAACGAGGAACCAGCGGCTGCCGCATTCGCTGCAGCTTGCTTTTGCCCCTTATTTTCCCACAGCGCAAGCGTCTCGCGCGGAATCAGAGCCAGGTTCGATTCCAGGCGGGGCGCATTCACGGCCACCATCGATTGCCGGCCCTGACCACGCCGCACTTCGTAAAAGCCCTCGCGCTCTAAATTCACGGTCTGCGCTTTGGCTGCTTCTTCAAGGCTGAGCATGCGCTTGCCGTCGGGATCAATCACTTCCACACTCGATGCCCGGTCCCGTGCCGTACGCAATTCCAGCGGTGCGCCTGCAAGCAGGCTAGTGGCCGATTCGGTTTCACGGGCCAGCATACGTGCCGATTGTTCAACCAGTGGCAGGAACGTTGGATGCAGGGGCAGATCGTTGGCCACATTGTCCAGCGCGGACGCAAGCAACAGCACGCGGCCTTCACCCATTTGCTTTTCACCGATAACCAACGAGCCTTCATTGGTGCGTGCCAGCGGCCGCCAACCTTCGCTATTCACGTTCACCAGTTGGAAGAACTTCACGCGATCAAGAGCAACAGCCTTTGATATAACAACGTTGGTGGCATCGGTCCAGGCGATGGAAAAGAAGCGATCCCCGGCGCGCGTTGCCGTGCGGGTACCGTCGACAGCATCGCCAGTAAGAGGCACTTTCGAGGTTCCGGCTGCAGAGCGTCCAAGCGAGATAAACACTGCACCACCTGCATTGACAAAGCGCTTCAACGATTCTTCAAACGATTGTGCGAGCGGCCCGGGATCAGACAAAACCACGAATGCATATTTATCGGGTGATTGATTTACGGCCTGACCGGCGGTGACTGTATCGAGTACAAAGTTGCCACTGCCTGCGGCTTCAAGTGCGGTGCGATAGTACAAGCCAGAGCGCGAATCGCTTTCCGCATGTACCAGCAAAACACGGCGCGGATCGGCCCGTTCTACAGCGAAACGGAAGGTATCATCGTTGGGGAAATCATCAGCAGGTTCAATCCGCACTTCGCACTTATTGAAGCCATAAGTTGCATCGAGCGAAACAAATTCCACACTGGCACGGCCATCGGCGGCAAGATCAACCTTCTTGCTTTCAAGTGGCTTGCCGCCAACGTACAGGCGGACCTGTTTCGACGTTGCCGGTGTTCCGTAACCAGCCACGGTTACTTGCACGCGCACTTTCTTGGGATCGAAAATTCGGCCGGGAGCAACAACCGTTTCAACTGCCCAATTGGCCTTAGGTGCATCGCGAGTTGGATGAACACTTAGCGCCACATCAGAGGGCATTGCGATATCAGAAAAATTGGCAGGCATGGCCGACTGTTGTGCGTCGGTGAAAAAATGCACTTCAATTGCGACGTGCTCACTTTCGGTAGCCAGGCGCACGGCGCGCCCAAGCTCAGCATAAGCGCTGCGCTCATCAGAAATTTGAACGGCTTCAATCGCGCCACGAATCTGGCCAATGTCATCAGTAAATTTCGACATTGCACGGGCGTGAGAAGCAAGCGACAGCACTTGCGTTCGCGTTCCTGTGCTTAAACTGCCGGCCAGCCGTAAAGCCTCTTGCTTCGCCTTCGCAAGCTGGTCACCCTGACGCATGCTGAACGAATTATCTACGGCAATAATGACGGTACGCTTGCCGCTGGCCACATTGGACGGCTTGCGTAGCAGATATGGACCGGCGAAAAGCAGCGCCAGCAACGCGAGCAAGAGTAATCGCAGTGCAAGCAGCAGCAGGTGACGCAGGCGGCGATGCTTCACTGAGCTTTGCGTGCGCCGCTCAAAGAACATCAGTGAACTGAAAGGAAGTGGAATCGTTTTATGCTGCTTCAAAAGATGCAGCCAAATCGGCAGGCCCAGTGCCAAAAGTCCAGCGAGATACCAGGGAGAAAAGAAACCCATCTTAATACCTTCCCTGGCGCACTAACAGATATTGGCGCAGTGCTGCGTCAAGGGGTGTGTTCGTGAGAATTTGAAAATAATCCAGCCCGTTGGCGCGACATTGCGAGCGTAACTCTTCGATGTGAGCATCCACCTTGGGCCCATATTCATTGCGTGCATAGTCTGGAGTTACCTCAACGGTGCGATTGGTTTCAGCATCTACAAGCAAAACAGAATCAGTGAATTTCGGACGATACTCCTGCGGATCGAGCAAGTGAAACAGAACAACGTCGTTACCATGAAAACGCAACGGCGCAACGGCGTCTACAACGGACTTTGGATTTTCAAAAAAATCGGAAATTACGGCAGTGATTCCGCGCCTGCGATGAAACTGTTGAAAGTGATAGAACGGTTTTCCGTAATCGGTGCGCGCCTTCGGTTCTGCCTTTTCGAGCGCGTGCAGAATACGCGCCATTTGCCCTTGCTTGGCCGATGGCTGCACGTAGTCTCGAATATCATCATCGAAAACAATCACGCCAGCCGCATCGCGCTGCAGGTGTGCCATATAAACCAGACTTGCCGCAAGATAGCGCGCATAATCCATTTTGCTGACTTCCTGCGACTTGAAACCCATTGACGCGCTGGCGTCCAAAATCACAGTCATCTGGGAGTTGGTTTCACCACGGAAGCGCTTGAGCACAATCTTTTCCGTACGGGCATACACGTTCCAATCAACGTGCCGCAAATCGTCGCCTTCGGTGTATGCGCGATACTCTGCAAACTCCTGGCTGAAGCCAAAATCTGGCGAGCGATGGAGACCCGAAATGAAGCCATCAACCACAGTCCTGGCAACAAGGTCTAGCCCGGCAATGCCCGCGAGTACCGACGGATTTAGAAATCGGTCCAGCATGAATTAAGTCCGTGGAACAGGCACCGCCGCAAGCAACTGCTTGAGGATGTTGTCTGAATCCACTTTGTCCGATTCGGCGTGAAAATTCAGCAAAATGCGATGGCGCAAAACAGGTGCGGTAAGCGCGGCAATGTCTTCGTAGGAGACATGGTAGCGGCGTTTCATCAACGACCTCGCTTTTGCAGCCAGTACAAGGAATTGTGCACCGCGAACCGATGCGCCGAAGTTCACATACTTCTTCACCACATCAGGGGCCGACGGATCGCTGGCACGGGTGGCGCGCACAATCGCAATCGCATAGTTGGCCACTGAATCAGCAATCGGCACCATACGTACCAACTGTTGCATTGCCAGAATCTCTTCGGCGTTAGTCACCGCAGTTGCACCAACTGCTTTGGTGGTTGTGGTGCGGTTCAATACTTCCAACTCTTCACTGGCCGTCAGATAGCCCATGATCGTGTTGAACAGGAAGCGATCCAACTGCGCTTCAGGCAATGGATAGGTGCCTTC
>JBBRJC010000486.1:0-4001 GCA_038220135.1 Bryobacterales bacterium
GTTTCGCAAATTCAGAAGCTGGTATCAGGCAAGAAAGTTTTGGCCGTACTCGATAGCGATCACCACTACAAGCATGTGTTAAACGAACTGCATGCCTATGCACCAATGGTGACGTCGAACTCATACCTCGTTGTTGAAGACACGCATTTGGACGGAGTGCCAACGCAAAAGGATTTCGGCCCCGGCCCTCTGGCCTCTGTGCAAACGTTTCTCGCAGAACCGGAGGGCAAGGATTTCAAGCAGGATTTCGCGCGGGAAGCAATGATCATGACTTTCAACCCCGGTGGCTGGCTGCGCCGGAAGTAGTAACCTGCGAAGATCAAGCAAATGAAAAAAGGAGCATTAAGACATATCGCTGCCATCAGCATTGATATATCGATTTGGTTTTCGGCAGGCCATGTCGCAAGCCGTTACAATTTCACTATTCCTGCGCTTCAGAAAACTGCTGCTAGTCCCCGAACCAAATTGGGCGGATGGGTTCTTTCTATTACTCCGCCACTATTCATGGCGAATGATCGTCTGCCTTGTACCATGGATAATCCACGGTTTCTTAATGCTTTTAGGGTTCATGAATCACGACTTTGAGCGTTGACAAGTGGGTCACATCAGACTCGCATTGCCCCTACTTCCCGAACGGCCGCACCTTAATATTGCGGTACATCGAAACACTATACTGATCATGCAACTGAATCCCAATCGGCCCACTAGTTGGCCGCGCTGGATCCGGAGCATGTTCTGCCACCAACTGCCCATTCAGCTTCACGCGAATCATCGCCTTACGCACTTCAATCTCCAGATGATTCCACTCGTTATCCTTCTGCACTCCAGTCTTGGCATCCACAAACCCATAAATGCTCCCCGTAGGATGAGGATCGGGAAACAGATTATTGATCTGAATTTCGTAAGCCACCTTAGACGGCGTCTTGCGGTAATTCACTGGGTTAGTAATCGCACTTTCCGCCCGTGATTTGTCATGCAGCGAAATGCCACTATTGCCGCTGTAACGCAGCCAGTAATCAATCTGAAAATCGTACTCTTCAAACTCTTCCTTCGTGTAAAGCCAGGACTGCACATTGAGCCAATTCTTAAACTCCGCCTCAGTCTGCGGGAAAGGCTTGGGCATGCTCTTGTACGGATTCCGCTGCCCCGTCAACACGCCATCACTCGTCGCCAGCCAAATGCCATCGCCCAGCACTTCCCAGCCATCCAGATTCTTGCCATTGAACAATGGCTTCCAATCGGCGGCACTCACCAGTGAAGTGGCGATCATCATCAACCAAACAATCTTGCTCATAAACGGCATAATGACACGTCCAAGGAAGCGGATACAATAGAAGAAATGACCGACCGCTTCGATCGTCGCCCAAAAGGGGCCGCTACAGCCTAAATGGATTCGCCCGCCAGCCTAAAACTCACCGTCCTCGGTTCCGGCACCAGCGTCGGCGTTCCCAGCATCGGTTGCCATTGCAGCGTTTGCACTTCGGCTGACCCGCGTGACAATCGCATGCGTCCCTCCGTCATGCTCGAGTTTGACGGCCGCTGCGTCGTCATCGACACCACACCAGATTTCCGCACACAGGCCCTCCGCTTCAAAATGAAACGCCTCGACGCCATTCTGCTCACCCATCCCCATGCAGATCACGTGATGGGACTCGACGACGTTCGCCCGTTCAATTTCAAGCAAGGCATGGTGCTACCACTTTATGGCTCAGCCGCCAGTGTCGCCGCAGTCCGCCGCTGCTTCCCTTACATCTTTGAAGAATCCGCAACGCAATCAACGCGCCCCCGCTTGACGACGCACGAACTGGATGGCAGTGCCTTCGAAATGCTCGGCGTGCGCGTCCAACCGATTCTGCTTCACCACGGCGAAGGCCGCGTTTTTGGATATCGCTTCGGAACCGTCGCGTATTTGACTGATCACAGCGAAATTCCTCCAGAATCGATGGACCAGTTGCACGGGCTCGATATTCTGTTTCTCGACGCCTTGCGCTACAAACCGCACCCCACGCATTCCTCCGTTGATCAGTCGCTGCGCATTGTCGAAAAGTTGAAGCCGCAACGCGCCTTCTTCACCCACATTTGTCACGACCTGGAACATGCCCGCGCCGAAAGCATGCTGCCGGAACGCGTTCTGCTTGCCTACGACGGACTGCAGCTACTGGCCAAGGATTTTCTTCGATGAGCGGCCTGGCCCTCACCATTGGTAATTTTGACGGCGTTCATTGCGGGCATCAAAAGCTGATCTGCCGCGTTGTGGAACTCGCCGCAGCCAATGGCTGGATGACTGGCGCAGTCACTTTCGATCCGCATCCAACAAGGCTACTGGCACCAGAGCGTGCTCCGAAATTGCTGATGACTCTCAAGGATCGCGCCCTAGTCATGCAATATTACGGCATCGAAGAAATGTTTCCAATCTCCTTCAACCGGGAACTGGCATCGCTAAGCCCTGAACAATTTGTACAACAGATTCTAGTAGAACAACTCAATGCCAAGGCCGTGGTAGTGGGCGATAACTTTCGTTTCGGCAATAAGCAGGCCGGCGACGTTGCCCTCCTAACTTCACTCGGCCAGCACTACGGCTTCATCACCGAAGTTATCGGCGCGGTCGAAGTGCGTGGCGGCATCGTCAGTTCCAGCGCGATCCGAAATCTGCTCACATCCGGCGAAGTTTCAAAGGCGTGCCGGCTGCTTAACCGCCCCTACGAAATCCAAGGCAAAGTAGTGCGTGGTCACGGTATCGGATCGAAACAAACCGTTCCAACACTCAACCTCGATACCGCAGCCGAAGTGCTTCCTGCCAGCGGCGTCTACATCACCAGTACCGTCCTGCCTGGGGAAACCAACGCCTTTGCATCCATCACCAATATCGGCATGCGCCCCACCTTCGATGGAGACAAACTGACCATCGAAACCTTCTTACTTGATCCGTTTTCCGGCCAGCCAGAAGCATTGGCCTTACGTTTCCATCGCAGAGTTCGCGAAGAACGCAAATTCGATTCGCCCGAGCGATTAAAAGCTCAAATCTTGAAGGACGCCGGCCGTGCACAAACCTATTGGCGACGTCGCCGCCGATAAACCTCAAAGAAATCTTTTACAGTAAACAGGCCTTGAAAACGGCGTAGAAACACCTCAAGCGCTATAATGGACGTACACCCCTTGGTAGTCCCTTAGGAGAATCATCACCATACATGTCAATATCTGAAGGAAAACTGAAGCACATGAAGGCCCTGTCCAACGAGCGCGGCGTTATTGCCGCCGCCGCTATGGATCAACGTGGCAGTTTGCAGAAGTCGATCGCGTCCGCAAAAGGCATTTCGCCAAACGACGTCACACAAGAACAGATGGAAGAATTCAAGATTGCAGTGGTCAAGGTTTTGACGCCGCACGCAAGCGCAATTCTCCTTGATCCTGAGTACGGTCTTCCGGCTGCAAAAGTTCGCGCCGCAAACGCCGGACTCCTCCTCGCCTATGAAGCCTCTGGCTACGACAACACGCAACCGGGCCGCCTGCCCGATTTGCTACCGCACGTCTCAGCCAAGCGCATTAAAGATATGGGCGGCGATGCCGTCAAAATTCTTATCTATTATACCCCCGACGACGATCCAAAGGTAAACGATATCAAGCACGCCTTTTGCGAACGCATTGGGTCTGAGTGCGAAGATAACGAAATTCCTTTTTTCCTCGAATTCATCGGTTACGATCCGAAGGGTGGGGACGAAAAGGGTTTGGAATTCGCCAAATTAAAGCCCGAAATTGTATTGAAGAGCATGGTTGAATTCTCCAAGCCGCAATACAAAGTGGACATGCTTAAAGTGGAAGTTCCGGTAAACGCAGAATACGTGGAAGGTTCCAGCGTATTTAAGGGTCAAGTAGCTTACACGCGTCAACAGGCTCTCGATTATTACCGCAAGGCTGCCGATGTTGCCACCAAGCCGTTCATCTATTTGAGCGCCGGTGTAAGCAATGCGCAGTTTGTGGAATCGTTGAACATGGCCTCTGAA
>JBBRJC010000487.1:0-3998 GCA_038220135.1 Bryobacterales bacterium
TGCTGCAGATATTCCTTAAAATCTTTGCCTAAATCGTGACGCTTCAGGGCAAACTCCACGGTCGCTTTGAGGAAGCCCAGCTTGTCACCAGCATCGAAACGGTTTCCCTCAAACTTGTACCCGTAAACCGGCCGCGAACGCAGTAGATGTTTTAACCCGTCAGTGAGCTGAATTTCCCCGCCCTTTCCCGGTCCAACTGCCTCAATTGATGTAAAAACCTCAGGCGTCAGCACATAGCGGCCGATAATGGCCAAATTGCTGGGGGCGTCTTCGGCCTTGGGCTTTTCCACCATGTTTCGGATGCGGTACAAGCGGTTTTTCGATCCGTTGTGGTCCACCGGTTCAGCATCCACCACACCATAGGCGGAAATAAACTCCCGGGGCACTTCCATCAAGGCCACTACAGACGCACCATAGAAATCATAGACATCGAGAAGCTGGCGCAGGCAGGGCACTTCGGAATCAATCACATCGTCGGAAAGGATTACGGCGAACGGCTCTTTCGATACCAATTCTTTGGCGCGCAGGACAGCGTGACCCAAACCGAGAGCCTCTTTCTGCCGAACGTAAGAGACATCGATCATTTCACTGATGTCGCGAACCTGCTGCAGTAGATCCTTCTTGTTTCGGGTTTGAAGCAGGTTTTCCAACTCGAAACTGACATCGAAATGGTCTTCGATTGCCGATTTTCCGCGTCCGGTAACCATGATGATGTTTTGTACACCAGAGTGGATGGCTTCCTCTACCCCATATTGAATTAGGGGCTTATCCACCAGGGGTAACATTTCTTTGGGCATAGCCTTGGTTGCGGGTAAAAATCGAGTCCCTAAACCAGCCGCTGGGAAAACCGCTTTACGTACCTTTGGAATCATACACTTCCATTCTAGTCGTCTTCGCACCCAAATGGGATAGAGTTTTTCCCTGGTTCTCTTACGTACAGCCGTACCAAAACCACTTAGACAAAAGTCCTACTTTTAACTCATTGCTCTTTATGGTGATGGACGGGAAACTAGATCTACGGCACCTGACAAAAACGCCTGCGGGCGCGGTGTATCAAAAAGATCAATGGACCGAGCAGATCAACAAATGTTCTCGAAAAAAGATGTCGTTCGATGGGCGGATTTTTTCGATGACGAACGGCGTTACTACAAGGAAATCTTGCAGCAATTGCCGTGCCCGGTTGCCGTTGTCGATTCTCATTTGCGATTAATTTCCACCAATCGTAGTTTTCGCAATTACTTCGAGCTCACCAAAAATGAGGCTCACGGAAGCTTGGAAGCGAGCGAGGAACTGACAACTGCTGCCGCTAAATTATTTAAGGAAAGGGTACGTATTGACGGCATAGAATGCGAAATTTTAGGACAGCACGTGACCATTTCCGCTGTCCCAATTTATGGCTGCGAGGATGGGGAGGAAGCAGTGCTGGTAATTGGTACCGGCCCGGCGCTTATTACTGCTCAAGAAGCTCCCAAGCTGCCGGTGCTGGTTTGGGAAATCGGCGAAGCTGGCGAGCGCAAAATTTTGATTGCTGCTACGGAAGGAATGGCGGGAAGTATTCGTACGGCGTGGCTTGCGGCAAGCGAGCAGGCAGACCCATTTGAGGCATGGCTGGATCAGGTTCATATTGAAGATCGCGAGCGAATCCGTGATTTTTACAGGAATTTGGCGGCATTGGGTGGCCGGGCATCCTGCGAATACCGGTTCCAGATGGGGAGTGCGTGGCTACTTCTTCGCGATGCGGTGGAAGCCAGTGGTGCCAAGCGTACTGGAATTACAACCGATTTGACGCGGCATTTTCAGGGCTTGCAACCGGGATTGGAAACGATGCGGCGCGAGGCGGCGGGCCGTCTGGCACGGTCAGCCACGCATGAACTGAATAATACGCTAATGATTATTCAGGGCTTTGCGGAAGAGTTGGAGCTTGCGTTTGCCGAAAACGACACGCACCGCCAGGACGTGTTGGAGTTGATTCGTGCGTCGGAGCGTGCGTCGGCTATTGTGGCGCGAATGCAAAGTGTTTATCGTCCTGCTGCGGGCAAGGCGGAGCGCTTCGACCTGCATGCTTTGATTGAAACTGTGCACTCTTCTTTAGGGCCATTGGCATCACGAATTAAGTTGGAACTGACAGCAGGCAACCCGTTGGTGGATTTCGATCCCAGGCAACTGGGGCAGTGCTTAAAGGCATTTCTGGAAGACGCGGCGAAGAAACTTACGGCTGAAAAGATAGAGATTACCACACGCGTAATAGTGTGGCGCTCATCACTGGCTTTTCCTGGTGCGCCGGCTCCTGGGGACTACATTGCAGTTCGCATTACCACTTCGCCGGCCTTGCCACCTGCTAATCCATTGATGGCTTTGGAGTTTTCGCCTGAAGTATCGGCTGTTCACGCCATGTCTGTGGCAGCTGGCGGGTGTTGTTGGCTTTCGTCACCGTGGGATCAGCAGAGTTTATTTAACCTTTGGCTGCCCACAACATCTACACGGGTAGAAGAAGCCCCGAAAACGGAAGAAAACGAACCCGTGACGGTGCTGCTGGTAGACGATGAAGAGGGCATACGCGCGTTGGTGCGCCGGATTCTGGAACGGCAGGGATTTGCGGTTTTGGATGCTGCGTCTGGCGAAGAAGCGTTGGGCTTGTTGAGCTTGCATCAGGCCAAAATTGGCCTGATGATCACCGATTGGTTCATGTCTGGTATGAATGGCCGTGAATTGGCGGCAAAGGTTCGCGAACAATTGCCGGGGTTGCCGATTTTATTGGTTTCCGGTTATATGGACGATCCGGAAATTCAGGCAGGGTTATTGCCGGCGAACACTCGTTTTCTGGCTAAGCCCTTTTCATTACCTAGTTTGCTGGCAGCGGTTGAGGCGTTGTTGCGTGAGACTGCGGGCTAGTTGGAAAGCGGCACGGTCACCTGCATTATGTCCTGACGGCCCTGTCCGTCGATTGCCGTAAGTACGAATGTTGTCGTTGTTTTGATCAAAACAGGGACACATTTCGTAGCTGGTGACGGCGCAACGGGTACTATGGGCGGGTCGAGCTTCAACTGTTGCACTCCTGCTGCTGTTTGGTAACAAATGCTGGGTGGAGTCGGCAACCTGGCAGTTAACACATCGAAACTACGGATCAAAATCGCCTGTTCTGCCTTGGGAACGACGCGGACCAGGAATGACTGTTTCGTTTCCAAGCCGTCGTCCCCTTTGGCGATAAGTGCGTAACTGGTGTTTTGTTTGGGAGAGACGGCGAAGCACCGATTGCGGGAGATACCCAGCTTTTCGTCAGGCGGATCGAGGCGTACGCTTTTGGCGTCTTCGACACCATAGCAGAGGGTGATTGGTTGGCCTTTGACGACCTCGGAATCGACACCGTAAAAATTGATGATCCTGGCGTGTTTCGGTTTTTCCGAGGGTGCGGCAGGTGGCGTGGTGGTACAACCGGCCAACGTGATCAAGTAGAGGGATAAGGCGATGCGCGGGGCCATGACTCGAATATTGTAGCAATAGGGCGGGGGACGGGCTAAGTAGCGGTTCAAGTAAGACGGACTAACCAGTGGCGTCCGCCGGACGAAAGCGACTTAACTTAAACTTAGTCGCTGGGCGGAATCTTGTACAGTTTGCGTTGCAGTGATCCGTATACGCCAAGAATACGAGCGGCTGACTCTTGAACATATGAAATAAATCTGTGCTTTCAGCGAGTCACTTTCGATCTTCCGGTCGCTCGCGAATCAGGGGAGCGGCGATAGCAGTACCTGACGGACGCACGAGATGTTGGACTGCAAGGTCGATGACTTCCGTTTCCAGCGTTCCAACGCATCTGTCAACTTACCCACATGGGCCGGCGCGTTGCGCAGTGACGGCAAATTACCGCCATGTGGATTCCCAATCGCCCCAGGGGCTTTTTACCTTGGTGACCGCTGTGTTCACTTCTCGGTAATGGGTGGCCTTGGCTCGTTCGATGTACCGCGCACCAGGTAAGAATTCATCCCCTGCTGCCTTCAATT
>JBBRJC010000488.1:0-3994 GCA_038220135.1 Bryobacterales bacterium
GGCCTTTCCACATCAGGCCTTCCCATTGGCATGCAAATTGTCGGAAAGCATCAAGGCGAGCGCGCCCTGCTGGAAATTGCCCATGCCTACGAGCTTGCCTCCCGTTAGACAGTTGCATCCTCTTCCATCGGTCCAGTAGGAAACACAACCCCTTCCCACCGGCTGATAATTGCCGGTGCCGCGCAGTGCCCCAGTATGTTTACGCCCGTACGAATCATGTCGATCACCGCATCCACACCCAGCAGTACCGGCAGCCCTTCCATCGGTAATCCATAGCTGACAAACAAAGCCGAAAGAATCACGAAATTTGCCCGCGGAATGCCCGCCACACCCTTGCTGGTCAGCTTCAACGTCAGCAAAATCATCAACTGCTGAGTGACGCTTAACTTTATATTCGCCGCCTGCGCCACAAACAACGTCGCCATCGCCAAATGGAGCGTGCTGCCAGCTAAATTGAAGCTCAGACCAAGCGGCATCACCAAACCCAGAATCGGTTTCGGAATGCCAAACCTCTCCATATTCTCAAGTGCCTTGGGCAACGCCGCAGCGCTCGATGTTGTGGCGAAGGCAACCACAAACGGCTCGCGTGCCGCCTGATAAAATCTCCTCATCGGCACCCGTGCCAGCAACAGAATTGTTCCCAGAATCCCCACTGCGTAAAGAAGCTGCGCCGCATAGGCTGTGACAATCAGTTTACTCAAGCCAAACAAAACTCCCAGTCCATTGCTTGCCACCGTAGACGCCATAGCCGCGCCAACAGCGAACGGTGCGAAATACATCACGAAATGCGTATACCGAAACGCGACTTGGCCCAAAGCTTCAGCAAAGTTCACGATTGGTCTGGCACGCGACCCGATAGCGTTCGCCGCGGCTCCGAACAGAAAGCAGAAAATCACAGTTTGCAAAACGTCTCCACGCGCCATGGCGTCGAAGATGCTTGTCGGGAAAGATCGCTCCAGCACTTGCGCAAGGCTCGGCGCCTGTAATGCTTGCACAGCTTGCGTGCCAAGTGAAATGCCGCGGCCGGGCTCAAACAACATCACGCTACCCCAGCCGATGAGCAATGCAATCGTCGTCATCACTTCAAAATAAACAATCGACTTCCAACCCACTCGCCCCATCGCCTTACCGCCGCTCGAATTCGCAAAAGCCGGCACCAGAAGCCCGAAAAGGATCGGTGCAATGATCGACTTAATCAGCCTCAAAAAGATATTGCTGACCACGTCCAGATGCACAGCAAAACCGGGTGCCGCAATGCCCAGCCCGATGCCAAGCACCATACTGATCAGCATCCAGGATGTGAGTGAAATACCGCGGAAAAAAGCCTTCAAGCAGATGCCTGTCCATCGTTAGGGAGCGCGGGCGGTTGCTTGCGCAATTTGTGATACGCAAATGTGGCCCGTATCGCCGTAAATAAAAGCAGCGTTATCGCAATGCTCATGACTCCCACCGGACTCTGTCCGGCAAATGCCATCGTAATCTTCTCAATCATGAACAGGGTGAAACCAAGCACTGCCGCCGTCCGGTACATCTTCGCAATCCCGATACCGGCCAAAACGAAAAGCAGCGCATCAATCAATGCCACTACAGCGGCCATTTGTAGAACGACGAAAAGGGTAGTCATCCCGGCGACAAAGAAAGTGCCGTACATGGCATTACGCGCAGCCTGTTTCGCCGCGATTTCATCCGTCACGTTGGGCCACAACCAGGTTTTCCAAATAGGTTCAACTACCGGTGTTCCAGTTGAAAGTCCAAGAGATTGCATTCAGGTGAGTTTACTACAATTACCGCAGCAGCCCCGCCCGTTCCAGCGGCCAGTACACAAAAACAGCTTTGCCATAAATGTGATCCCGCGGCACATAGCCCCACGCCCGGCTGTCATTCGATGAAATGCGGTGGTCGCCCATTACGAAATATTGATCCGCCGGCAGCACCGAATTCGGGAACGAAACATGGTCATGATACTCGGCAGGCACATACGGCTCTTCAACCTTCCTGCCATTGATGTAGACATCACCCGATCGTACTTCCACCCTGTCGCCAGGCACCCCAATAACCCGTTTGATGTACGACTTCGATGTATCGTTGGGAAAATAGAAAACCACCAAATCCAGCCGCTCGATTTTGCTGATGTTCCATTGATATAAAAACTTATTGATGAAGATCCGTTCCTGGTCTTCCAGCAGCGGCATCATGCTTGTACCTTCCACCTTCACCGGCTGATAAAGGAACAGAATAATGATAATTGCAAGCACCACCGAAACCAACAGATCCCGGCTTAAACCGAGTATCATGGAAAGGTGCGAGCGTTGCGGATTTTGTGCCGCCAAGGGCTCTTCGGGTTGTAACTGCAGTGGCTTTTCAGGCTCCATTTCTGCTTCCTTTCCTCCCATCATGACAGAATCCAATATGCCGGCGGCGCTCATCATTCCGGCATTGAATGAAGAAGCCGTGATCGGCCAAATGTTAGACGCAATCCCCGCCGGTTTGTACCGTCTGATCATTGTGGCCGTGAATGGTTCAACAGATCGCACAACTCAGGTCGCGCACGCCCACGGTGCGACTGTTGTCACCCGACAGGCCCGCGGCTACGGCGGTGCTTGCCTTGCGGCTATTCGAGCACTTCCACCCGAAATAAAAGTAGTCGTTTTTATGCAGGCAGATCATTCGGAACTAGCCTCTGAAGCCACCCTCCTGATTGATCCGATTCGACGAGGCGAGGCCGACATGGTGATTGGTTCCCGCCTTCTAGGTCAAGCTGAATCTGGTGCACTGTTGCCGCATCAGAAGTTCGGTAACGAATTGGCCACAACCCTCATCCGCTTGTTCTGGAGCCATGCCTATACGGACCTCGGCCCATACCGTGCCATCGCCACCAGCAAGCTCCAATTGCTTGGAATGCGCGATAAAAACTACGGCTGGACGGTTGAGATGCAGGTCCGCGCGGTCCAGCAAGGCCTTCGCATTTTGGAAGTACCCGTAACTTCGCGCCTCCGTCAGGCCGGAGAAAATAAAGTAAGCGGGAATGCTCGTGCCAGCATCCTTGCCGGCGCGAAAATTCTCTGGGTTATTTTGAAGCTACTGGTGTCCGGTCGCTCATCAAGTTGAGCATCTGCGGCATCGGCACCGCACCTTGTTCCAGCGCCTTTCTATGAAAAACAGACGGAATCATTTGACTATCCTGCCGCTTCATCTGCCGGCTTAACTTCACCCATTCACGATAGCCCAGAAAATAAGTAGGCAACTGGCACGATGATAACTTCGCCCTTTGCAACTTTGCCGTAGCTTCTTCCTGCTCCTGATATGCCCCTTCCACCATCAGTTTCATCGCATCTTCATCGCTCATCGAAAGTGTATGCAGCCGGATATCCAGAATCGTGTTCGCAATCATCCGCAATTGCTGCTTCAGAAACGTCAGCCGCAAGTCCGTCGATTTTTCCAGATACCCGGCATCCAACATCTGCTCGGTGATGTAAACCGCCCAACCCTCAACATACGGTCCATTGCCATAAACACTGCGCAACGCCCGGCGCCATTTCGGCTCAATGCTGTTCGCATATTCCTGCTGTACGTAATGGCCCGGCATCGCTTCATGAATCGTAAGCAGCTTCAACGCCGCAGTATTGTATTCCCGCAGTTTCGATTGCACCCGCTCTTTCGGCCAGCTTTTCGGAATTGGCGTGATCCAATAAAACGCACCCAGTTGCGGTTCCATCGCAGGTGCGGAATTGAACCCGCCAACAGCATAAATACCACGCATAAACTCCGGCGTTTCGATCACCTGCAAATTATCCCGGGGCGGCATCGGTAGCAAATTCGAAGACTTCACAAAAGCCCGCGTCTCTTTCAAATCAGCCCGCGCACTCTCGAAATAGTGATCAACCGTAGTCTGCTTCTGTGCAATCTGATCCAGACGTGCCTTAACTTTACCCGGCGCCGCAATTACTGTCATCTCATTGTGAACCGCTTTCATCGCTGTTTCAGCGTCCACCAG